>DATNOG010000179.1:0-6683 GCA_035601415.1 Pyrinomonadaceae bacterium
GCGGCAGGAGTTGGGAATGACGGCAAAGCTTGCGAAGCAGACTTAGTCAGCAATTCGTCCAACCACCAAGTTTTCTTCGGTAATGCAGATTGAACATCGTCTCTGTGTTTACTCTGTGTATTCTGTGTCTCTGTGGTGAAATCTTTTTCCTTATCACGACTGACAACAACAATGTCCCGAAGTGTTGGCAATTTTTCGTCCCGAAGCAACGAATCAGCCCGCTCTGCTTCAACGATTGTAACGCGCGCGGTGCTGTCGTTAAGAATCGCGCGTTGCTCGTCGGGCCGCAGCCCCATATTGATCGGCACAGCTATCGCGCCGTGTGAAACAATGGCAATGAACAACGCCACGAACTCAGGCGAGTCATTGAGCAACAAAGCAACGCGATCCTGTCGCTCGACCTCAAGGAATCGGAGCGCCTGCATCATGCCGAGGGTTTGATCACGCAGCTCCGAGTAAGAAATGCGTTGCTGCTCAAACAGAACCGCGACTCTGTCCAATGACTCCTGATTGAATATCGCGTCTAAGAGGTTCATGCGTGAAAAAGGGGATTATTCGGAGCTTGCGCCGCAGGTTTTGATTGCGCCGGAATTATAGACGGAAAAAGAAGCGGCCGGAAGGAATTGCTCCTCCCGGCCTATCGTGTGTTCCAAATTTGCGGCGCAGCCTCAACCTTTTGCCGCCATCATCTTCGCTGCCTTCGCGCGCACGAACGCCAAATTAATTAGCGGCAACGAATTAAACCGTGTGGCCCTGGTGCAATACTCTTTCGCCTTTGCATTATTGCCCTTACCGCGATAAGCCCAGCAGAGCCGGTAGAGGTCCTGCGGATTTTGCATATTCGACTGCTCGAGCTCGCTGATCGCTTTGTCGTAGTTCTTCTCGTCAAGCGCAATCATGCCGCTGAGCTCGTGCGCCAGTTTCAGTTGCAACGGATTACCCGAAGCTTCGGCAAGCTTCCAAAATTCCTGCGCTTCTGCCTTCGCCGTAGCCGCGTCCTTCTTGCCCAACGCCACGCGAGTGCGGTTGTAATGGTCAAAGCGGCGCGTATTGTTCTTGATGGCATCAGACAAGTTTGAGTCTTCAGTCATCTTCAAAGCGCGCGCGAAGTGGTCCATTGCTTCATCATAGCGGCCCATCTCCAAAAGGATGTTACCTTTGAGTTGCAGATCGCCCGCCATCGCGGGCACGTCGTTCGTCTTTTGTCCGAGCGCGTACTGGTTGTCAACTTCCGCAAGCGCTTTTGCCATTTGCCCACTGTCAACATAGACGACGGTCTTCCCGAACATGGCCGTGCGCCGTTCGCCGTCGCTTCTCGCCTTGGCTGTGATCTTCTCTAACTCCGTGATGGCGGCAGCCGCTTTGCCCTGATACATCAAGGCAGACGCGATGCCAAAGTGCGAGTTCACGAAGTTGCGATCGATGGCCACGGCTTTCTGATATTGAACAATCGATTCATTGAAACGACCCATCTTTAACAACAATTCAGCGTAAGAGTCGTAGGGGTTCGGATCATTGGGAATGAGCACGATGTATTGCTTGAACGCCCGCTCGGAATTGGCGAAGTCCTCACTTTGCCGGTAGGCGTAGCCGAGAATATTGAAGGCAGTCGAGTAGTTCGGATTCAGCTCGGTAGCTTTCTTGTAATGTTCGATGGCGTTCGGATAGTCCTGCTGGCCAAAATAGTAACCGCCCAGATTGAAGTGGGCGCGTTCATCGTTTGGATATTGCGCGACCAACTGCTCCAGGTATTCCTTCTGTTTAGTAACATTGCCGTTGGCGCCTGCTTCGGTAGCGAGAATTAACAAGCGTTCGCCGGGCGTCGCGTGCTCCGCGAGACTCACCGCTTTGTTCAGATGCTCGAAGAACTCTCTTGCGGTGGGACTCGAGGTGGCGCGATTCAGTTCGGCGAGCGCGAAGCCCGAATCAAGCGCAATCGCCTTGTCATAGTGTTGTATGGAATCCTGAATGAGCAATTTCTCGGCCAGGTCGCGCCCCAACAGGTATTCCTTTTTCGCCTCATCAGAGGTGGTGCTAACTGGAATCTTGCTGGCGGCCACGCTAGCATCTTCTGCTTTTGCGGGGCCATTCAGACTTACTTTTGTGGTTTGGGCCTTGACTGCGAAGGCCGTAATCAAAATCAGGAACAGAATCTGTGGGCATTTCTTTAGCATGGTGTTTTCTCCTCAGCGGACTTAGTAGGACAGACATTCTTGTCTGTCCCTTTTTCGAATCGTGTTAATGGACAGGCTGGAAAGTCTGTCCTACGACGATAGCGTCAAACTAAATAGCAGCGGAGCATACTCGAATAAGACTACGAATCAAAGATTTGGTGACGAAAGGGACTAAGCTGCATGCTTTACGGCCTGAAATGCCGACCAACACGCCGCGCAGATTTTGTAAAAAGTTTTATGATCCGCTCGCATCGAAAAGAATCGAGACTTCGGCGGAGTTCCCGATTATAATCTCAGAGCCGCTCGAAACTGAGGTTATTAAAAAATGCACTTTGAAATTGTCGGCACAATTTCGAAGATTGAACCGATCGCCGTGAATCGCAGCATCCGCATTCTTCCCTTGCTGCAAAAGCGATACGGCAAAGGACGCTGGCGAAAGCTAAAAGGGGTTGCCAGTGTGCGGCTGGATGATGGTACGATTCGCCTGGCGGAGATCCACTGGTTCGAGGCTCACGGGATTGGCAAAAGAAAAATGAGAATTAAGCGTTACCTCGATTAGGCCATGTCAAAACAACGAAAGACCGAACTAAAGTTTGCCGTCTGCATTCAAAGCGATGATGCGGACTTACTCACGCCTCGCATGATCTATCAGGTGCTACCTGATGAGAGCGCCGCCAAATCTCATTATGTCCGAGTGATAGACAATGAAGGCGAAGATTACCTCTATCCGGCCAAGTACTTCATGTTCCTGGATCTGCCGCAGGAGATCGAGCGCGCGCTGTCGCAAGCGGCCTGATATCTCAATTCTCTGCCATCCGCGATAGCTTTATTGACGACCTTGTAGTGTTCGTCTTATTCCCCAATTCACTTCAACATTGAAATTCAGACTTCACATCGTGCTAGATACTTGAACAAATGATCGATTGGGCGGTTGCAACATCTTTTGAGCAGGCAGCGAAGAACGTCCGTAGTGATTCTTTCGGGGACTGGTACCGAGACCCTTGGGGCTGGGGAAAACGAGTGGGTCGCTACTAAGGCACCTCATATTCTAACTGCGAGGTTAAATAATCGAGGTGCGAAGCGGGCGCTCCCCATCGATGTTCCGAAAGAAAATTTTATTCTACGACCGGCGACCCTGCTGGATCCTATAGATCGCATTGCCTACCAAGCGCTCGTTGATTCGTTGAGTAATGATCTGATTGGTTCAATGAGGGATTTCGTTTTCGGTTGGAGACTTCCTTTTAGGAATCCAACGAAGGGTTTTTACGCTCGGAATTCATCTCAATGGCAGGGATTTCGCGATGCACTGCTGGACTTCGGGGATTCGCATCAATATGGCCTCGCAACTGACATAACTTCTTTTTTTCAAAGTGTGTCCATAGAACGACTCGAGCAAGAAGTCTGTCAAAAGGTTGAGCGTAATTCGGTAATTGAACGTTTGTTCGACTATCTGCGTTCTTGGGATGCCATTCCCTCTCGCGGTGGATTGCCGCAACGCTGTTTGGCGTCATTTGTCCTAGCTCAATTTTATCTTCAACCTGTGGATGACGTTCTCGCGCTTCGATCAGAGAAAGCCCACGGTCTCAACGCTGGCCAGATAACTTTCTGCCGCTGGATGGACGACATTTGGATCTTCTCTGATGAGTGGTCCGCTCTCAGAGAAGTTCAGTTAGCTCTACAAAAATGCTTGTGGGACGTCTCGCTTCATTTGAATGGCGGGAAAACTCAATTGAGAGAAGAGGATGAGTTGCGTGCGGCGGTACGTGAGTACGAACACAGCGCGGCAGATTTTGGCTTGCTATTTGATGATTCTGGTCCGTTAGAGGAATTGGTCGGCCTTGTCCTCGCTGATCCCGCCAATTCTTCGCGAACAACGATCCGATTTATTACCAGTAGAATGCGTAGATATGATCTCGATATTGAGATAGAAGGGTTCATACAAACCGCAAACCGACTTCCGCATGGTTCAGATCACTTAGCACGCTTGTTTCGAGATTTGGAGACTTGGCGTGAGCTCGAAGAGTGGTACTTGGAATACTTAAACGGCCCTAGTGGAAAAATAATATGGTCGGCTTATCAACTGGGTACGATGTTTCCGAGTAGCGAGAAGTCAAATGCCATTTGTGACTACTTTGCCAACGGCCTCTCAAAAGGCGAGTTGCCGACTGTAATGCTACCGCTCGCCGCGCAACGGCTAGCTGCGTGGATCCCAGACATCAGGAAAGGCTTAATTCAGGAATTGGCCCGAGCGGGTACATATGACCATCCTTTTTCTTTGAGAGCCTTAGCTTTTGCGGGCACTCAGGTGGGTGTGCCGATCGGTACAGTCAAAACGCTTTTGCAGCAGTTTGATGAAACCCTGCCTCAACTGGCTTTACTCGAAAGTCGGGCTTTCAAACCTTTGCCCGTGGCGGAGGACTTCGCCGGTGACTAGGTTTTGTCTATTTCTCGTCGAGTTTCCTGCCGGCATTTAAGTTATCGAAATTCAAGATCGCATTGAAGACCAGGAAATAACTGCCTTTCGTTTGCCCACGCCAGAATGGGTTAGTTGAGAAGAGCACCACGTGACCGCGTCCCAGCGGCGAATCGATAACAGCGGCGTGTTGCGCAATCTCGTCGCCACCGTCCAGCAATCCGGAAACAAACAGATCGCCGCTGTCCGCATAACGCAACACTACGCGCGGACGCTGATCCGGTGGAATTATTCCGACATTATTGCGGCGTTGTTCGTCAGTCAGCGGCAAGGCTTCCCAAACTTCTGCTTTGGGTGGCTCGGGAATCTCGGCAGGCGGACGACCCTGCACCGTGTCGGGATCGTCCGGTGTGCCGCGGCCAGTCACGCGTTGCGGGCGCGAGCTACTGCGGCTGCCGCCCGCAATGTTGCTGAGGTTGAAGATCGGACCATTGGATGAGTACATCGAAAGCGAATCGCCGTAACCATAAGCGATCGGGCTGGCCGCATCAACGGTCTTTATTTTCAAAATGTCGCCGATCGCTCGCAATTTTTGCGCGCGAGCAATTGATACTCCCGGAACGAAGGTATAGTTCACCGCCAATTCCGACGTATCCATAGCGGTTAAGAATACGCCACCGTTTTGCACAAACTTTTGCAGGTTCTGAAGGCCCGACCAACCAAGCCCCGGCCGTATGTCATCAGTCGAATCAATCTTGCCGAGGTTTGGCGTTAGCGGCGTCGTCTTCCACGGCAAGGCATTGCCGTACATCGGCAAGCCATTGATAATCAAGGCGGCATCAACACTCACCGGCGCAAAAACAATCACGTCATACTTCGCATGCAGATCAGCATCCTTCGCAACGTCCTGCGTACTGATGTAGCCATAGGGCACTTGCAACTTATCAAACGCCAGGCGCCACCAACCTTCATTTTGCGTATCGACCCAGGTGTGCATGATCGCGACGCGCGCAGCTTTGACAACGTGAGTTTTGACTCGCGGCGCGTCAGCTACCGCGTATGCCTGAACGCCGAGTTCAGTGGCAACGCGTTCAAGATCCGCGCGCGAAACTTTGCGCACAATAAATGAACCACGGTTGAACTTGTGTCCCGCTGTTTCAAACGGCTCTTCGGCGGCATCGAAGGTCGCGTCCGTCAAGCGATAGCGCAAAGTGACGAGCGCATTGTCGGCGTTGTGATTTATAAGAAAAACTGAGCCGGCGCCGGTGACTGCGGCACCAGCGTGCACTTCGCCGGACACACGGTCCATTGGCGCGTTCAGAACCTTTTGGTCCACCACCCTAACCACTTCAACGTTCGCCAGCTCGCCCATGGTCCACGCGGTGTCGTCATAAATTTGCGTCTGCGGATCGTTGGGCGCCCAATATTGATAGTCGAGCAAAGCGTCGGCGATGCGGCTGTACGGTTGGTCCATGCGCACGATGTAACTGCCGGCAGGGAAGGTGCGTTGCACAAATTTCGCTGGTGTTGGTTGTGGACTGGGCGTTGGAGAAGGACTCGCCGACGCTCGAGGCACCGCATCAGTTTTAGTTGTAGCCGCAATGGGTTCCTTGCTCGCCGTGGCGGACAGCGTACCACCGGCTAACGCAGGTGGTTCTGACTTCTTCTCGCCGGCGGCTTTATCGGCTTTCACCGCAACCGTGAACGGCGCACTAGCGCGGCTGATCTCAACGCCCTGCGCTTGCAGCGTTCGCAGTAACTCAGCTTGATTGCCCGGACGCGGATCATCGCCCGGCAAAACGTAAGCGGCGGGCCCTTCATTCTTCGGTTTCAGGACCGAGCGTTTGCTCTTCAAGTAAAAGTTCTTGAGAAAGAGCTTGCTGTTGTTGCCGAAGTAATAAAGGGAAGTCAGCAACGCGCTCTCCTGATAATTATTATTGTTGCGCTGTGACCACTTCGCTTTCGGCAGCGGCGGATTCTGTCGATACCAGGTGCGTGAGTATTCATTTGGCAAAAGGGTTCGCTCCATCGTGTCAGCGCCGGCGTTGCCAAAAGTTTCGTAGAGACGAGCGATACCATTATGAGTTGCAGCAATA
>DATNOG010000180.1:0-24811 GCA_035601415.1 Pyrinomonadaceae bacterium
AATGCAAAGATAAAAGACGCGGTGCGGAACCTGACGCATGATCTGCTGACGATTGAAGCGGAAGGTTCCTACGACAAGGCGAAGGCGATACTCGATAAGTATTCGCTGATTCGCCCGCCAATGAAGGGCGCGCTCGACCGGTTGGTCAATGTGCCGGTGGATATTGAGCCCATCTTCCCTTTGGCGAAATAAGTTAGGACAGGCATTCCTGCCTGTCCTTTGGAACGCGCGAAGCGCGTCGAAGCACCAAAGGCTCCCGCAATTTATAGCCGAGGGACAGACAGGAATGTCTGTCCTACTTAAGTGCGTCGAATAAACTTCGCAGCGATCCAGCCCGCAGGAACGAGCACAGCAAGATGAAGCCAGTCATATCCGCCGGTGGTGCTTCCACCGAAGTGGGAGCCACTGAGCATTAAAAAAACAACCGGCACCGCCATGAACGTGTTTTGTTTTGAGCGAAACTTTGCCTGGGCGGCGAGTGCCTCGTCGGGCTTCTTGCCTTCCTTGACGGCCGCAATCATTTTCTTTTGCGCGGGCAGGATACGCATCCAGACGTTGCCCGCCATGATCGTGCCAAACAGTGCCCCGATATGTATGTAAGTCGCCCGGCCGCTTATTACTCGTGTGAGACCATAGGTGGTCGCTACAATCAATACATAAGCTATCACTGCGAACACCTTTTCGTTCTTGCCCAGCGGCGACTTCACCATTAGATCATAAACGAACCATCCGATCACGAGCACACCAACGCCGAGAGCAGCCGCCTGTGTGACGCTGATATCTGCGACGTCTCTATCGATCATGGCTCCGCCGCCGACGTAGTAAGCTAGAATCAATAGCGCCATTCCGCTCAGCCACGTCGTGCCTGCTTCCCAACGAAACCAATGCAGTGTGCGCGAAGCTAAATCGGGTACCTTGCGCTTCTCGACCACGTAAAAACCGCCACTATGGACCATCCAAATTTGCGCCGTGTCACCGGTATTCGCCATTGCCTTTTCTTCTTCAGTCAGGCGTGCGTCGAGCCAGGTGAAATAGTAGGTGGTGCCGACCCACATGATGCCCGCAAAGACGTGCACCCAGCGGAAGATCAGGTTCAGCCATTCGCTGATAGTTGGATTGAGCATTTTTCTGTGGCACAGACTTTAGTCTGTGTTGCTTCGTAGTATTTATCGTAGGTGCACAGAATAAATAGTTTGAAGTCTTTCTCCCTCTCCCTTTGGGAGAGGGTTGGGGAGAGGGCTTGTGCGCGCCAAGCTTCGCACCCTCCCCTAACCCCTCCCAAAGGGAGGGGAAGAAACCATGCACGTTTCAACAACTTGTTCAGACGTTTCTAAAGTCTATGCTACTAACTGCCGCGGTAAGTCGAGTAGCCATACGGACTGAGCAAAAGTGGAATGTGATAGTGCTGCGCTCCGTCGTCAATCCGGAAGACAACCGTGATCTGCGGATAAAAGCATTCGATATTGAGGCCCGAGAAATAAGCTTCGGTATCGAAGATCAAGCGGTAAGTGCCCCGCTCGATCGGCTCGCCCACCAGAAAAAAAGGCTTCACGCGACCGTCTGTGTCGGTCCAGGCGTGACTAAGCTCGGTCCAACTTTCGTCAGTGTTTTGCATTGCCAGCGAAACAGCAACGCCGCTGGCCGGCGCGCCGCGCGCGATGTCGAGAATGTGCGTCGAGATGGTGCTCATTGTTTAGTCAGTAGTCAGTGGTTAGTAGTCAGTTGTTATAGTCCGGGCGCTGCAGTTTACCAAACAACTGACAACGGACCACTAACAACTGACTAAACTTCAAGCAGCTTCTGCAATCGCAACCTGGTAATCTTCGCTTGTTCGGCAGCGGCGATGCGCAACTCTTCATCGGGATTATTTGCCAGCCGCTCGCGCAGGATTGCGAGCATCTCTTCGGAACTCTTGCCGCTGGCGCAGACGATAAAGATATAACCAAACTTCGTTTCGTATTCTTTGTTCAGGTCGACGAGCGCTTGAATTGTTTGCGCCGCTGCGCTGCTAATCCCCGACTGTTCCGCTTCTGACCAGCGTTTCGATTGCTCTGAAGTCACCGCCGCCGCTTTTGTCTCGCCAATTTTTGGATGACTGCGAAAAGCTTCCAGCCAATCACGTCGTTCGAGTGACCACCATATGCGATCCGCCTTCGCGATCAAATCGTCAAAACTTTCAAGAGGTCGCTCGGCGCTCATCTGCTCGGCCCACCGTTTTGAGCCGCAGCATTTGAGGAACTCGCTTTCGGCTTCCTTAGCGCTGAGCAGATTGAGTTGCTCGAGATTCGTCCGAAAGTTAGCAACAGGATACTGCCCTTCAACTAATCCCATTTCGAAAGAACCTCCGCGAGCCGATGAAAACTCCTGGCAATACGGAATCGCGAGCGGTAGCGACCGGATGTTACACGCAACGTTGAATATGTCGGATAATTACTTTTGCCTACACGGTTGAGTGGCAGCATCCGGTCGCTACCGCTCGCGGTTCCGCAATAACGGCTTTCTCACCATTGTTTGTCGACACGCAACAAGTCCCAACCGCCAGGTACGCAAAGTTTACGAAAACACCGCAAGGCAAACTTAAAACTCGCTCAAGCTTCCATACACGCGCAAACGACTGACGCCGCCATCCGGAAAAATGTTGAAGCGCAAGTGCGAAACCTGACCAGCGTCAAGTATTTCGTTTTCAAAAAAGTGACGGGTGTGTGCCTGCAATTTTGTGCGCGGCAAAACATTTTTCCAGGCGACTGACAAGTCAGTCAGCTTTTCTTCCGGCAAATCGGTTGCACTGGTTGCTTCCAGCGAACAGCTTTCGGGAAAATTTCCTTTGAACCATGCTGTGTCGACCTCGAGGCGGCGTACCTGACCAACTGCGCCAAGCTTGATGATGACCCAATCATGGCCCGGGCCGCGACGCCGTTTCGTTTCCCAGCCATCGCTCATGTTCGCAGCCCGACCCGGCATGATCAGGTTGTGACGATGTCCAAAAAACATGTCACTGCACGAAATAACGCGGCCGCCATTTTCAACCGCCGCGAGATCGACGTCGCCGCCAATTCGTTTCAGCCGCTCCCAGTCAGGAATGACCTCGCCATAAACTCGCAAGCGCGCCACGCCGCCATCCGGATAAATTTTGAAACGCAGATGCGTGACGGGCTGCCCGTCTTCTACCGCAAAAGAGTTTTGCGTATCGCCGGCCAGCGGAAGCTGTGGCAGCAGCGGCGTCCAGTTGATCGCATCGCTTTGCAGATCTTCCGCCGTCGGTTGTCCACTGAGCGCGCAGGCTTCGAGTGAAAAATGCTCCGGAAAATTGCCGCGGAAAAAACTTGTATCGACCACGACACCGCGAATCAGCCCGGGCAAACCAAGGCGAATGATGCACCAATCAAACCCGGGCGCGCGCCGGCGTCGCGTTTCCCACCCGTCCATCCACTTACCCAGATCGGTGTACTTGTCTTCGATAAAAATCGGCGCGCTGGCCTTCAACAAATTTTCTTTGGGCGCAAAAAATTCATCGTTGGCGACCAGCACCGCGCCGCCGACTTTCTCGGCCACCAGGTCGACCAGTTCAGTGAAGTCCTTTCTCATCTCCTAACCTTCCGGATAAAAGACGAAAATAGTGCATCCGGTTTTCGATTGGGGCACGTGTGAAGAACCTTTTGGGTTATGAATAAAACTTCCGGCGGGATAGTCGCGCACGCCATCGTTGAAGACTCCGGATACAACATAAACCTCTTCCGGTCCGGGTTCATGCACGTCCAAGCCTTCCCAACATGCACCCGGATCCAACTCGACAACCTGCGCCGCCGGCCCATCAGTTGAACGCCATAACGTACGCACGCGCACTGTACCCCCGAATTTTTCCTTTACCGGCGCGTCTTCGGTGCGCGCCCATTCGATTTCTGGCATTGATAAACTCCGCTTCTTGGATACTGATGCACTTTGATTTGAGGCGACTAAGTGTCGTGAGGTCAGTACCGTCCGCGGTAGCGGATGGGTCTCCTCGCTGCGACATTCAAAACTTAGCTGTGGTTTTTTCCTAATTCCAGAATCGCATTAAGCAATGCGCAGACCCATCCGCTAAC
The DNA here is from genome assembly GCA_035601415.1 of Pyrinomonadaceae bacterium. Classification (GTDB taxonomy): domain Bacteria; phylum Acidobacteriota; class Blastocatellia; order Pyrinomonadales; family Pyrinomonadaceae; genus PSRF01. Next base: position 4,083 of record DATNOG010000180.1, read on the forward strand.
GCAGACGGTACTGACCTCATTGCCACTGCGACGCCTTTCATTCAAACTGCATCACTACACCTTATTGTAGAGCACTCTGTTAGTTTGCTTTACGACTGCCTCAACAAAAGCCCGCGCGGTTCGTCGCGAAATTCGCCCTCATCATATATCTTCCGGCCACGAAGAAAAGTTTTCTCTACAATGCCGGAAAGCGTCTTGCCTTCATAAGGGGTCAACTTATGACGATGATGCAGTCGCTGCCCATCAACTTTGAATTGTTTTTTGGGATTCCAAATTACCAGATCGGCATCATAGCCAGCCGCGATCGTGCCTTTACGATTCTGTAAGCCAACGAGCTGAGCGGGCGCTGCGCACAGCCAGCGGCTCAGGTCGCGGATGGAATGACCGCGATGCTGCGCTTCAGTCCAGACAATTGGCAGCCGCAGTTGCAAAGACGATATGCCGCCCCAGGCAGCGAGGAAGTCGCCGCTCTCGCGCAGCTTCATTTCCGGCGGACAGGGTGAATGATCTGACACGATCATGTCGAGCGTTCCATCACCCAGCGCGGCCCACAATTGTTCGCAATTCTCACGCTCGCGAATTGGCGGACAACATTTAAATTCCGTGGCGCCGTCCGGAATTTCCTCAGCGGCAATCATTAGATAATGGGGACAGGTCTCAGCGGTGAGTTTCAGTCCAGCAGCCCTGGCTGCGCGCAAGACCGGGAGCGCATCCGCAGACGAATGGTGAACTATGTGTATACGCGCGCCAAACTCGCGCGCCAGTTTGATCATCAACTCTACGGCTTCGTTCTCGGCCGCCCGGGGCCGCGAAGCGAGAAACGTTTCGTATCTTGTAGAACAGACATTCCTGTCGGGCGAAAGAGGAAAGACACCGTTGTCATGCGCTGTCGCCGCTTTACTAAACAGTGGTGGACAGCCAGGAATGCCTGTCCTACTTATTGGCCCAGGAACTTCCGCGTGAACAATCAGTACGGCTCCCAACCGCGTCAGTTCGGGTAGCGCAATTCGTAAATCTTCTTCCGTGACGTTTGGAAACTCGTCAACGCCGGAGTGGATCAAAAAACACTTGAAACCGACGACGCCCGCGCCAAGCAACGCCGCCAGCTCGCTTGTGTTTCCGGGAACCACACCGCCCCAAAAACCAACATCGACCAGACATTTGTTTTCAGCGGCCGCTAATTTTTGTTTGAATCCCGCGAGCGTGGTGGTTGGCGGAATCGAATTCAGCGGCATGTCGATGATAGTGGTGATGCCGCCTGCCGCTGCGGCACGCGTAGCTGTTTCAAATCCTTCCCACTTCGTGCGTCCGGGCTCGTTGACGTGAACATGCGAATCCACCAAACCCGCCATCACAATTGCTTGCTCGTCTGCTTCGACCAGTTCGCACTCAGCGGGAAGCTCTTCGTAATTCGCAAGCTTTGTTATCCTGTCGCCCGAAATGTGCAGCGACGCCGCCGCTATGCCATCCGGCAGCACCACTTGTTTCCCACGAATGACGAGACTTGGCGCGGGCATCCGTTTTCTCAGGTGAACGTCGGCGGCGGTGGCGGCAGATGCGGTTGAGCTTCGCCGCCAGCCAAACCGAATACTTGTTCATAAGCTGTGGCGATGGCAGCAAATGTAATCGGCAGCACCAGGAACACACCGACGTAACATAAAACTACGCCGCCAATACTCACCAATCCGTTCAGAAGTAACAATCCGAGCACGCGCCAGAAATTTGCCATTGCCGCTCTAATGCTTAACTTAACCGCATTAAGTCCAGAGAGACGGCGATCGACTATCAAAGGATAAGCGAAGGTGAAGCCCACTGAAACTATGATTAGGATTACCATCATGACCAGCCAAAAGATCGCGAACAAACCGAAAAAGGCAAACAACGAGCGTGGCTCGGGCTCGCCATTCCGCGGCATGATAAAGAAAAGTGCGATATAGAAGACGATGTACGAAGGAACAAAAACTACCAGCACCGGAACCAGGTGAAGCAGGGTCGCGATCAGGCTGTCGCCAAAATAATCGAAACCTTTGAAGAGATCGTTAAACTCAACCGCCTGTCCTCGTTTGGTTTTGAAAAGTGCCAGATAGATGCCGCTCATCATTGGACCCATCAGAATTCCAAACGGCACCACGCTCCCAATCAGGACGCCAACGACACTCAGACCGACGAAAAGCCAGTATTGGTTTCGGACCAGGTTCCAACCTGCCTTGATGCATGCGACTGGTTCAACTGCTTTGCGACGAAATTCGGGCAAGTCAATGGGGGCACTCATTTTGAGTCCTTCTCCTCAGGGAAGCGTTTCATCTTTGCTGTTTCTCTTCCAACCGGCTTTGTCGATTATCCATTGCAGCTGTCCCTTGATCGCTTCTGTATAAACCAGTGCGCCCATCTGGTTCGGATGGCCCAGCGAGGCATAACGGCAAATCAACAGGCGATCCTTGCGAGAACTTTTTTCAGCGGGAGTTTCCTTGACACCCTTCGGCGCCTTGAACGTTTCGTTGCAGCTACGAATCCGGCTTTCCCGAACCTCGTCATTTGGTTTATAGGCCTTCGTCCCAAAAGAAAGTATGACAATGAACTTGCGCAGGCCTGAAAGGTTGGTTGAGCCGAAAATAAAATTCCAAAGCAAGGTGTTGTCGGCCGAGAATGAGTGTTCTGGCCAGAAGTCGATCTCGACGAAAGACACTTTCCGCGGCAAACCTTTGGCTGCCAGCTCTGAGTTAATCGTCTCGACAGCTTCTCGAAGATCCGCTGTTGATAGTCTGTACCAAAGCTCTGAGAGCTTAATGAGCCGCTCACGCAGCTCTTTATCAGTCATGCGTCGCGCTTCGGGTTCCCGGTTGTTCAGATTTTTTGCCAGCAACCTGATAAACGCGTTGTCGGCGGTGCTGTCGGAAACGATCCGGTAATAACTCGGCACGATCACCTGGGCATTTGGAAAACTCTCGGTAACCCGCTTCAACAAGTCGTGCATACCAAGCCTACAGCTGGTATTGATTCGTTCGCGCAACCAGTTTGGATCAGTCGTAACGTTCAAGAGATTGCTGACGTCGACGTCGTTGATGCAGCCGTCAAGCAGTATCAGATTTACCTTAGCGCTGGCCGGTCCATAGAAATCACGGGCCCGATCAACTTCCTCATTTACGGTTGGATAGGGAAGGTTTACTTCGCCGTCGTTTGACTTGAATCTGGGTGTGACTGTTGGGCCAGCAGTTAGCAGCGCGCCTGAGTGGGCAAAGACGTTTTGCTTTACTTCACGGTTGGTCTTTTCCTGAAGCCAGCATTTTATTCGCCAGGAAAATTTCTGCTCCGGCTTTAGTCCCTGCCCCCACATGATTGAATCGCCCAGCACGAGCATTTCCAGCGGCTCGCCGGCCGCTGGTTTAAAGCCGCCGGGACAATCCGCACGCGCGCTGTTTGCCAGGCTTAACAGCAGAACAATGCCGAATGCGACTACGAGCGGTCTACTGATTCGTGTTCGGGTCATGACCACAATTTCGGACTCTGAAAGGTGGCGTGCTGGAGATTGCTTAAAAACCCGGAACTCAAGCACGAAGCTGTTGCAGAAAGTCTGCAAGCAAATTCAGACTTACTTTGTGACGATAATTACTGGTGGAACGAATATCGTCAATAGGAACTATTTCATCGGCCATCACTGCTCGGGCCCGATCGATTGTGGCTTGATTGAGTTCACTGCCACGTAATGCGTCCTCGGTTTTCACGCAGCGAAGAGGAACGGGCGCGACGCTGCCTAATGCGATGCGCAAATCCTCAATTGTTTCATCGCGAACCTGCGCCGTGCCCGCAAAACAGACTTTCGCTATGGCCTGCGCTTTTCTGGTGCCCACTTTGCGGTAGTAGTGTCGCAATTTTTCCATACGTCGCGGCAGGCGAATGCGCGTCAGCAACTCGTCAGGCCTGATGATCATTTCTTTGTAGCCGGTATGAAAGCCGTGATAGGGAAGCCAGCGCGACTGGTTCAAGGAAACAAGCTCCAACTCAGCATCATAAACCAATAGAGCTGGCGGTGAATCGGCGGCGGGCGAAGCATTCACAATGTTGCCACCAAGCGTGCCCCGATTCTGAATTGCCAAGCCGCCGGTTTCACTCGCGGCCTGGCAAAGCATTGGGAATTCCTGTTGTAAAACTTTTTCCTGCTGTACTTCGGTATAAGTGGTCAACGCGCCGAGCGTGACTTGCTGGTCGGTTACTTCAACACCGCGCAGTTCTTTGAGGTTCCAAATGTTGAGATAGTTTTTGTGCGGCAGTTTCCCGGCTTCGAGCAAAACCATTAAATCCGTGCCGCCGGCAAAGGGCTGCCAGACGCCGGGCTCGCTAGCCAGCCAATCCAGGGCCGAGCTCAAGTCCGGCGAAGAAATGAACTGATAGGATGGAATGTGCGCGCGCATTAAGGTTTTGATCGAACAGATTTCAAGGTTTGCGGCGGACGCCCGGCCGCTTTCAGTTCCGTCCGAGGCGGTTCCAGCTTTGCCTTCCGTAATAAGAGGCCAAGCCGGCGAAGTTGGGATATGCGTTTCAATCTCGTGGTTACTGCTTCAGCCGACATATCAATCTTTTGCATCTGACTCCCCCTCATTCAAAACTTTGATATCGAGCGCGTCTTGATCGTTGTTACGAAGAGCCTTTAGTTGGACCAACCCTTGTCGTGACACAACCGATAATATTCCGTGTTCCCACTTGGCTTGAATTCTTGAATCCCAAGCAGGTTGAATCGTCGGGCCTACCAAAAGGAAATCCAAAGACAGAAGGTCATGGGAATCCGGATCAATCTTTGACACTCGTCGAATGTCTACCGCTTGAAAATCCATATCCAACCCGCGGATGTTGTAACCCAATGAATTCGCCACTTCGAGAATCTGCGGAAGGGACCGGGGCAGCACCAGCATATCAATGTCGATGGTCGTTCTGAGATGTCCATGTACTCCCATGGCCATGCCGCCGCATAATGCGTATTCGATCCCCTGCTCATCGAGCCGAGCCACCAAAACCCGCAACTCGTCGACAATGTCTATCATCAAGGTTGCCCCTTCTGACACGCCCGCACAACGGATTCAAAAATCTTCATATAGCCTGTGCAGCGGCAAAGATTGCCCGCAAGTCCGTTGCGAATTTCGGCGTCGGTAGGATTCGCATTACGTCCCAACAGATCGACGGCGGCCATCACCATGCCCGGCGTACAAATGCCACATTGCGCGCCGCCACATTCGATGAACGCCTGCTGCACCGCGTGTAGTTGATTATAGGTAGCAATGCCTTCGATTGTTTTGATTTCAGCGCCCTCGACCTGCGCAACAGGAACGAGACAGCTGTTGACGATCTTTCCGTTTATGAACACGGAACACGCGCCACATTCGCCTTCGCCACAACCTTCCTTCGTTCCCGTCAAGTGCAACTGTTCGCGCAACACGTCGAGCAGACGCTCGATCGCATAAGCCTGAAGCGTTCGCGGCTCGCCGTTAACTGAAAAGTTTATCTCCCTCTTGTTCATGTCTGATTTCATTGCATCAAGCAAGGAACGGCTACTGGTCTCCCACACTGTTTGCTGTTTACTGTTTGCTGTTTACTGTTTGCTGTTTACTGTTTGCTGTTTACTATTTCCAACATTATTGCTTCCGGCATCAGCGGCACCTGATTAAAGCTGACGCCGGTCGCATTCTCAATCGCATTCAAAATCGCCGGCGCTGGCCCATCCATAGGCAACTCGCCAATTCCCTTCGCGCCACCTGGTCCATACGCGTAAGGGTTCTCTTCAAAGTGGACGCGAATCGGTGGAATATCCGCCGGCGTGGGAACGATATAGTTGGTCATCTGGTTGTTTGCCATGCGCCCGTTTTGCCAAACGACGTTTTCAAAGAGCGTGAAGCCAATGCCCTGCGCGACGCCACCTTCGATTTGTCCGGTTGCCAGGACCGGATTTATCACCCGACCTACTTCCTGGATCGCGACGAAGTCGTCGACATGAGCTTCATACGTCAACAAGTCAACTGAAACTTCGGCGACGTAAACTGCCCACGCGTAGGCCCCATAAGCATCGCCCTGGTATTTCTCATCATTCCAGTGAATGTTCGGCGGCGCCTGATAGGTGCTGAACGTCTTCAACGGACCAAAGCTCTCGATGTGTTTGCGGCACGCCTCCTGAAACTCCGTCTGGCTGTATTTGTCCCGCAACAGTCCGCTTCCGATCAGCGTCTGTTTCAAGGCGAGTACGGCTGACTCGACAAGTTTTCCGACGACCATGCAGGTGCGTGATGCGACCGTTGGGCCACTGTTAGGAACGTCGGCGGTATCCGGTTGCGCGACGTCGATCAAATCACTGTCAACACCCAATGCCTCAGACGCGATTTGCGCAAAAATCGTGTTCGTCCCCTGCCCAATTTCCGTGCTGGCAGCAAGAATGCGCACGCGTCCTTCGCTCGTCGCTTCAGCTCCCACCACTGATGCCAGATAAACTTCGCCCGATCCCGTGAAGCCCGCGCCGTGCATGAACGAGGCGAAGCCAATTCCTTTCTTGATGTTCGATTGCGCGTTCTCGTTTGCGAACCGCTGGCGCTTTTCGTGATAGCCAGTCAATTCAAAGGCGCGGTCGAGCAGTTGGTGCATGTCAACCTCTTCGCGAATAACCTGGCTGGTCGCGGTGGTCTGTCCCTGCTGAATAAAATTGCGGCGGCGAAACTCGTCCGGAGTCAGCCCGACTGCTGTGGCAACTTTATCCAGGTGGCGCTCAAGCGCAAAGATGCTTTGCGGCGCGCCAAACCCTCTAAAAGCACCGTGCGGTGGAATGTTCGTAGCCACAGCACTGGAGCGAATACGCACGTGCGGACAAAAGTATGGACCAGCAGCGTGAATCGTGCCGCGTGAAAGCACAACCGGCGAAAGTGTGCAGTAGGCGCCGCCATCGATGATGAACTCGATGTCCATCGCCAACAGTTTGCCGTCTTTGCTAACCCCTGTCTTGTGTCGCGTTCGCGATGGATGACGCTTCGTAGTTGCGACCATGTCTTCCGCGCGGTCGTAAACAATCTTTACCGGCTTGCCGGATTTCAGCGACAACAATGCCGCGTGGCCGGCAATCATCGATGGATATTCTTCCTTGCCGCCAAAGCCGCCGCCAGTTTCAGTTTGAATCACGCGCAATTTGTCTTCCGGCAACGCAAACAATTTGATAAGCGCTTTGTGAACATAGTAAGGACACTGCATCGAGCCCCAGACAGTCACTCCCTCACGCCCATTTGCGATCGCTATCACTCCATTGTTTTCAATGTAAAGCTGTTCCTGCGCGCCGGTGAAGTATTCGCCTTCGACGATCAGATCCGCCATGGCCCATGCTTCATCGACGTTTCCCTTGTCCACCAGAAACGATTTGAAAACGTTGTCTTCACCCCAGATGATCTCTTTCTTGTTCACCGAATCTTCCAGCGTGAAGATTGCCGGCAGTTCTTCATATTCAATGCGAACATTGCGGCGCGCTTCTTCAAGCAGATATTTGTTTGGATGAGCAAGGAGGACTATGGCCTCTTCAGCATGATTGACGACTTCGTCGGCGAGATAAGGCTGGTCGTTGAGAATGAGGGCGACATAGTTCTCGCCCGGAATATCTTTAGCAGTAACGATGGTGAATTCGTCCCAGGGAATATCGCCTTCGAAAGAGATATTTTTGATTCGTCCGCGCGACACTGAGCTGCGCACCGTCGTGCCATGAAGCATTTCCGGGAAAGAAATGTCGTCAACGTACAGCGCCTGGCCAGTGACTTTCTTGCGGCCCTCCTTGCGGGGTGCTGACTTCCCTATGCTGTGCTTGTGGATCTCCGACTTCATTGCCTCAACAGTTGCGCAAATTTATGAAGCGTCACCTCGCGTGACTAAGCGTCTTCCAAAGGAAGTACATGTCGGAAAGCTCAACCGCCTGCTTTTCTTGGATGTACTTTGCGCCAGCTCTCGTACCACCGGATACTAACGCCGCCATGCCTGCCGCTTCCGCCGCAACTGGAGCCAATCCGATCAACAAACCACACTTCGCTGCGAGAGCTGCAAGAGTTAATGATAATGCCGTAGTTCTTCGTAGAGTACGTTTCGCAGCTCGCAATCGTTGTTCAATTTTCTGCAGTTCGGGTTTCACTGTTTCTTCAACTAGTAATTTACTTACATCCTCACACTCGAGATTACTGTTGCTGTCGAGCATGGCTTGAGCAGCCTTCGTGAGAGCTGCTCGAAACGCAGCGAACGAGTCGCCCTCCGCAAGACGAATAGCTACCAGTTCTCTTATAGGGATTCTCGCTATACTCGGCAAAGACAACTTCAGAATGACGTCTCTTACGTTTGGCGGCGAAATCCGAGATAGAATTCGTTCATGCGTCCAAACCACGGTCCCAAGTGAACCTTTTAGATGTCGATGGGCATGAAGATCTTCCTCAAGATTTTGAAGGTGTTCTTCAATTATGGAATGAGCGGTCTCAATTTGAATATTCTGGGCATTATCCTCCGCTCCCTTCGGTAGCATGACTGTTAGTTCCGTTCCTACTCCCAAAACTGGATCGTCGAACGACACATGGAACGTGGATTTGCCGACACGATGAAAGTCGAATGTTCCTTCCCTGATTATATCGCTCTCGGTACCACTTACGGCGATCCGAAGATCGTCAACATTTATTTTCAGAACCCGGGTGAGAAAATCTTTTGGCGGCGTTAGGTGCTTAGGGTAGTACGATACTAGCCCGGATGCGCCGACTTCCTGAATGTACATTGCTAGCGCTATCCACCCAAAGAGTGTCTCCAACCATTGATCTTCAGTCCATGCTTTCGGTTTGTGAAGAAGGAGGTCACCCACGCCGTCGGGTAGCAAAATACGGTCAAAGTAATGCCAAGCGTGACGAAAAAGCACATCTACCTGCTGAAGACGGCAGGGAAGACTTGGGCACGTAAGTAGATCATCCAATCGCAATCCTGTACCAGCGACAAGGTTAATTCCGTCAGACGGAAGCGGTGGTGTTGAGTCATGCCACGCTTCCGCCACATTTCGAAGTTCGTCGAGTGAGGATTTCTTCCCAAGACATAAATACAATTGATCTACGGTCGTTATTCGATTCGCTTCCAACCATCCGAAGAGCCAATAGGTTGAATTTTCGTCTAATAGGTTCATAACCCTGCCAAATAATTTAAGAGGATTCGGTCAGTGAGCCATTGTAGAAGTTTGGGAAGCGATTGCAAAATTCATAAGAATTAGACCCTCGGTAATGATGATGATTTGGCCCATCTCGTGTATCATGCCGACGCTCTTCAATCCCCTGTAAGTTAAGTTCGGCCAATTGAGCCTGAACGCCAAAGGAGCCTCTAATGCGAACGACAGTTCTTTTATCACTCTGCGTGGTCTGCGCACTTTTACTGGTGGCATGTTCCAAGACAGAGAACTCGAATAACACTTCCACTCCGGCTACGAGTAGTACGTCTCCAAAAACTGCTGCACCGGCAACGGCGAGCACCACCGGAGAAAAAATCGGAGTGCCGGAATGCGACGAGTTTATCGCCGCCTACGACGCTTGTGTTTCCAGCAAAGTTCCGGAGACAGCGCGCGCGCAATACAAAACTGCTATCGCGCAATGGCGCAGCTCCTGGAGCAAACTCGCCGCCAACCCAACGACGAAAGCAACGCTGGCCGCGGCCTGCAAACAATCAGCCGAGTCCGCGCGCGCGTCGATGAAGTCTTACGGCTGTACGTTCTAATGGATTTCGTCTTCTGATTTACCTGAACTTAAGTCACAGAATCACGAAGTCACAAGAAATAATCCAAGTAAGAGAATCTCAAAGGTCGGGAAGGGTGGCTTGCCCCCGCTTAGGTTGAGTGCTTCTCAATCTCAGCGGGGGCAAGCCACCCTTCCCAACCTGATAGACTTTCAGTCTTGGATGATGTAACCAGCGAGTAAACCACCCTTCCCGACCTTTGAGCCTTGTCGACTTCAACCTCACGAAAACTTGGCGTGTTCCAGCAGCAACAATCCGATGGACACAACAGCCAGCGCGTACATCACCGGATGAATCTGCAGTAGGAATTGCTTTCGCTATTGTTTCGCGAATGGGCGTGATTGAGATGACAAGAAACAACACGCCGGCCCAGAAAATAATTCCCAGTGCGGTCTGCCACCAAACTTTTTGCGTCAGAATGATTGTGAAGGTAAAGAAGGCATTGATACCCATACCCGGCGCGACTGCGAACGGCAGCTTCGCATACACACCCATGAAAAGCGTCATTACAAAGCAGACCAACACCGTGGCAGTCAGCACGCCGCTGAAAGCCATGCCGGTTCCCGGCGTCGAAAGGATCGAAGGATTCACGACAACGATGTAGGCCATCGTGAAGAATGTAGTGATGCCGGCGATCGCTTCGGTGCGGATGTTTGGTTTCTGCGTTTCCGCGCAGGCCTTGACTGGATGGACCGCAGGAGTCTATGCCAGCGCAAAACTCAGGCGCAACAACTTAATGCCTACGGCCGTTTGCTGTTTACTGTTTACTGTTTACTGTTTGCTGTCTGCTGTTTACTATTCCGCCATGTCGAACCCACGCACGCGAACTATCACCTGGGAAGATCCCCGCACCTTGGCCAAGGCTGCCGTAGGTTTGTCCGGAATGGAGTATTTGCAAAAGATAGTTGCGGGCGAACTGCCACCGCCGCCGATCGGCGTGCTGATGAACTTTCGCATCGCTGAGCTGAGTGAAGGCCGCGCAGTGTTTACAGTTGAACCTGCCGAGTATCACTACAACCCGATTGGAGTGGTGCACGGCGGACTGGCCGCGACGTTACTGGATTCGGCGATGGGTTGCGCGGTCCATTCAACGCTGCCGGCAGGCGCAAGTTATACGACGTTGGAAATCAAGGTGAATTTTCTGCGGCCCATGTCGGCCGAGACGGGTCTGGTGCGATGCGAAGCGAACATCATCCATATCGGCGGCCGCACTGCCGTGGCTGAAGGAAGAGTGGTAGATCAAAGAGGCAAACTCTACGCTCACGGCACTACCACCTGCATAGTTTTCCGCCACATTCCATGAACATACCGACTCATTGAAAAAGGAGACGAAATGGCACTAACAAGTAGTTTGGCAGGTCGAAATCTGGGAATGATTTTGCTGGGTCTATGGTTAATTCTCACCGGACTCTTGCCGTTGCTTAGTATTAAGGTCTCTACCACGGTCACGACCGGCTTGGCCGTGCTGGGCATCATCGCCGGCATATTAATCCTGCTGAGACGCTAACACTGTTAGAGCAGATTTAGGAGTGTGAGTTCGCGCCTTCTCTTTTTGGACTCGTTATCCCGCTATACAAAATTCAGAGTCTGGCTACTGATCGCGCTTCACGTCTTCGAGTTCCTCTGCGGTGCGGGGCCAGTCCGCACGCAGCAGACGCGAAAGAGCGCGATCCGCAAGTAGTTTTCCCGCAGTCTGGCACGTCGGACAATAGTTTGTTTCGTTCGCTGCATAGCGAATGCGCTGGACTTTGTTTCCACAGCGAGGGCAGGCTTCGCCGTATTTACCATGCACTGCCATCTCGGGACGAAATGCGGTGACCTTTTCAGGAAACCCGGCGCCGGCTTCCGCTCGCAACAGATCCGTCCACCTGGTCAGGGTCTCGCGAGTTGAGTTGAAGAGCCGCTTGATTTCTGCCGCGCTAAGTTTTTGCGTCATGGCGATTGGTGAAAGCTGAGCGTGCCAAAGAATCTCGTCTGAATAAGCGTTGCCAATGCCGCTGAATAATCGCGGGTCAGTCAGCGCGCGTTTCAAAGTGTGATTGGCAGACTGCAGTCGCTCACCAAAGCCTTGCGAATCAGCTTCGAAAACTTCCAAACCGCCGGGATCAAAACGTTGCAGTTCATTTTCACTCTGCACCAGATGCAGCGAAGCACGGCGTTGAGTGCCGGCTTCGGTAAGCGAGAGCGTGCCAGTCTCGAACTTAAATGTGGCAAGGCCAAGCTTTGGGGCTTTAGCTTGAACTCGCCCGCTACTGCGCGCGGTAACTTTGGTTGCTAGTTTCCAATGCAGCCTGCCGGCAATCATCAGATGCAGCACCAGCCACTGGTCGTCTTCAAGGCCAATACAGATTCGCTTTCCCAATCGCCGCAACGCAACAACTTCTTTGCCTTCAGCGCTGGTAATTGGCGGCATCGCGGTGCGCAGCAGAAATGGCGAAGCAATCTGCACGCGCTCAAGCTTCTGATTAAGAATGCGCTGCTCCAAGGCTTCAAGGTAGACAACAATGTCAGGAAGTTCAGGCATGCGTTATCGTAAATCGTGAATCGTAAATTGTGGAGCAGCCAGTTCAACCTACGGACGTAGGTAACGTGTCTGCATTCATCTGGGGGCTTAACTTCCTGAAAAATAAGAACGGCCGCACGATTTAGTGCCGGCACTGCACGTTCTCGGGCAAAGTCTTTTGCTGCCCTGGTCCAAATCAAAAGCGCGCAGTTTTTCAAAAGCCAATCTGAAAGCACCGCGGGCACGGAAGTCTTCAAGATTCACGTCGCCTTTGCTGTGCACTCGTCGACGTTTGCCGACTAACTAACCAGGTCACAAATTTCAGACTACGAACTCACAAGGGGCATACGCCTTGCTCTGGGCCAAGCCAGCAAGTTAAGCCTTTATCAGAAACTGGACAGGCTGGAAGGCCTGTCCTACTAAGTGACAGGCTGGAAAGTCTGCCCGCTTAACAACAGACAGACTGGAAAGTCTGTCCTACAGTGCGCCACGGTTTTCAGCTCTTGCCAATGTACTGCGCGTGCGTGGTCCCAACAATTGAATAAAGGAGCGTAGCTGTGCATCCTACCCGACCAATCTATTTCACCATCCTTTCTGTCTTCCTGACCCTGTTCACAATTAACATAACGGCGCGGGCCGCGGACGACGAAGATACAGACGAATATGACGTCAAGGCGCGCGTCGTACGCATCACTTTCGTCGCCGGCGAAGTGAAACTGAAACGGAGCGGCAATACAGAGGCGGAGAACGCGCGCATTAATTTTCCGCTGGTTGAAGGTGACGTGCTATCAACCGATCGCAATGGCCGCGTCGAGATTCAGATCGATGCGCGCAACTTCGTGCGTCTGGGCGGCGACTCAGTGCTGCAAATTACAACACTGCGAGACGAAGGGATTGCGCTTAGTTTGAACCAGGGAACAGCAAGCATCAGGCTGGCAAAGTTTGATCACGAAAAGCAGTATTTTGAAATTGATGCTCCGAAGACCACTTTAGCTGCCGAAAAAGAGGGACTCTATCGCCTGGACGTTTCGGGCGATGGGCGCGTGCGCCTAACGGCGCGCAATGGGGGACGTGTGCGCATTTATTCCGAGACGTCTGGCTTCGTTTTGCGCGACGGGCGCACCGCAGAACTTGTTTACGATGGACCAGACGCCGGCGATTGGGAATTCACGACCGCTAATGCGGCTGATTCCTGGGATACCTGGGTTGATGACCGCGAGCGCTATCTCGCGGAGCGCATGCACTACGACGTGCAGTATTACGACAACTATCTTTGGGGCGCAGAAGACCTCGATGCTTATGGAAGTTGGAGCTATGCAGACGAATACGGCTGGGTCTGGCGGCCGAACAGCGCCGTCATCAGTAACTATGACAATTGGGCGCCGTATCGTTACGGAAGCTGGGTATGGGTTTCACCTTATGGATGGACCTGGGTTGGTAATGAGCCATGGGGTTGGGCGCCTTATCACTATGGCCGCTGGGTCTATTACAACAACTATTGGGCCTGGTGCCCGCACAGTCAATTCTACCGGCATCGCAGTTGGTGGCGGCCGGCGCTAGTGGCGTTCGTGGTCAATATTTCATTTGGCGATAACTATTGCTGGTATCCGCTGCACTACCATCAAAGAGATCCGCATTCGCGAAACTATCAGGCGCGCGATCACCGGCATGGGAGGCGCGACGACGAGTGGTCAAATCCTCGTCGCCACAATCCTGCATACGACCGCGCCGTCACTTCTTTGCCCGCCAGGGATTTTGGAACCAATAGAGCGAGATTCCGTCCCGCCGATGATTTGTTGGCTCGTCGCGTCGTAGTTGCTGAACCATTGCGGGCAGACCTGCCGGGACCAGCTCTTCCCGGACACGAACACGCAACTATTGGTGAGCGACCTGCTGACGGAGCGATGATGACGCGACCTACCCATACACAGGCCGACATCGGACAACGGCCGACCGGCGCAACCATGCGTCGCCCTGGCGTAGCCCTTGACGATGAACTGCGCCGCTCGCGAATCTTTAATGGTCGCAACGCAGCGCCGGACTTTCCAGTTGGTTCGGCAGGTGCAGGGCCAGTTGAGCCTCGACCAACCGGAGCGGTCACGAGACCAGCGCATCCACAGCGTGGTCTTGATCAGCGTAATAATGACGGACACGATAATAGAGATCCGGCTGCAACCGAACGTCCGGGAACAAACCACAATCCCAATCCGAGAACCGACTTGCCTGCGCAGCCGGACAGGGGCGACTCTTCGCCAGTTCGCGTTCACGTGAGGCCTCAAGATGCCGAGGATGGCTCTCCCTCAGATCAACCGTCCCGGTCGACACATACAGACCGGCCGGCACCGGTGGAGAACCACGACCGCGGCCAACGCGATCGAAGTGAGAATCCAATGCCCCGGTATGAACCGCCGCCGCATAACAACCCACCGCCGCGCAGTGATCCACCGCCGCGCAGTGATCCGCCTGCACGTCATGACGAGGCGCCTGCGCGCTCCGATTCAGCGAGGCCCGAGCGCGATAAGCCACCGCGTCGTTAAATCCGACGCACTTTTGTACGGTTTATATTAGCTGCGTTGGATTTCTGGTTAGCGTGGATACTGCTGGCGATTCGCACCTGACGAGAGCGAATGGGGACTAAGAGGAGTGAACAGGCACGATTTACTATTCACGGTTTTTTGGTTTGACTGCGAGCCGGGGTACGGTTCGTGGTTTGTTGTCCATGTCCGCGCGTACCTCGCCGATGCGGTACGCGCCCATCTTTTGATAAAAGCCTTCAGCGTTTGGGTCTGAAGAAATTTCAACTTCTGAAACATTGAGTGCGCCCGCGCGCTGCATGGCGTGCAGAAAAAGTTCCTTGCCCACGCCCGTGCCAATGTATTTCGGTGCTACCCACAGATGTTCCAGCTCCGCTTTGTCGTTGCGCACCGCCAGCGCATAAAAGCCGCGCACGTCATCGTCGCCGGCCATCAAGTACACGTCGTTCGCATTTACAAAATCATTTGAGATGGTGAGTTCACTTTCCCAATGTTTGATCCAATGTTCGGGATAACCCCAATAACGTTTCGCGTCGTGCGCGATGTTCGTCAGCGTCGCTACATCCTCAGCAGTTGCTCGTCTGATCATCAACAATTCTCCGAAACAAATTCTCATTTAGTTCTCGTAATGCGAACGGCGAAAGTTCTGACAGAAGCAATTCTGTCGCACGAACATTAGCTGAAACGTTTGCGCTGCGGGAAGAAGATCAGTATTGGCAGGAACTACGCCGGGTAGGACCAAAACTTCCTTAAGACGATGCTGCTTCGCTGGCTGCTGCGGGCGCCGTCTCGTCGTGGTGTTCAGTCGTGTACAAGCGGAGGATGTCCTGTCCCTGACGCGAGCGCGGATCGATGGTGCGGACATGCTTGCGGCCCTGCATTTCCCAAATAGCCGTTACCACGCCGTCTTTCTCTACGGCGTGATAGGAAATCTCCTCGGTGCTTGCGGGTGCGGCTGCTGCGCTCTCGTTGGATTCAACAGCTGCGCCGGCAGTCTGGTTGGCGCCAACCTCCGCGGTGGCGGTCTCGTTTGTATTAACCGCTGGTTCGGCACTCACGGCGTCGCCAATGGCGGTCTCGTTCTCAGACATCTTTCGGTGGTACTCCTCTTAGAAAATTCGAACTCTTAGCTTGTCTTTGTTGGTTTCCCGAATTGTTGCACACGCCCGCGCCAGTGTCCAACAGGAGTGGCATAGACTTTAGTCTGTGGCTTCCTCAGCAGCCACAGACTGAAGTCTGTGCCACCCTACTCGGTCACGCGCGCATCGCCAGCGCAACCTCAACGGCTTTACGCGGAACGACGACGCCCCAACCCTGTCTTTCAATTTCAACGGCCGGTACGCGTTCCGCTGTATCGATCAAAATTCGTTTCACCCGCTGCGGCGTCAGTGCGGGATTGGCTTCCAGCATGCACGCCACTATCGACGCGACGATGGGAGATGCGAACGAAGTTCCATCGACATACTTATAGTTTCCATTGATCACATTGCCTTCGCGCAACTTGATG
The DNA here is from genome assembly GCA_035601415.1 of Pyrinomonadaceae bacterium. Lineage (GTDB taxonomy): Bacteria > Acidobacteriota > Blastocatellia > Pyrinomonadales > Pyrinomonadaceae > PSRF01. Next base: position 20,383 of record DATNOG010000180.1, read on the forward strand.
GTGATCAACTGTCGCAGCAAGGGAACCGGTAAGTCGCGCGCGCCGTCAAGGTCTTTGTCGATGCCGGGACTGCATTCAATGATTGCCTGTAGCTCATCATCGGCAGCGGCATCGAGCGCAGAATAGAGTTGAGCCTGATCCGCAGTTGGAGTGGAAGGAAGAATCGGTGCGGCCACCCAAATTCCAGGCGCGATGAGCTCGGGCTTTTGCAGGCCGTCGATAGTTGGTCCATAGGACGAGCGGTACATGCCGCGCTTGGCGCGGTCCAGTGAATTCTGATCGTCCAATCCACCCACTGAAATAGCGGCGGGCGAGCTCGCCGGCGGCAACACTGGATGGCCCGGCGCCATGCCGGCGTTGCCAACCGCACAGACAACGATCAAGCCCGCGCGCACCGCACGATCCACAGTTTGACAGAGAGGATTTTCGAGATATGTCTGTTCAAAGTCGCCACCCGCGGAAATGTTAACCACGCGAATGCCAAACTCCTCAGCGTGAGCGATGATCCACTCGAGACCTAGTTGAATATTTTTTTCCGGAATGCGACCGGTGCGCCCAACCTTCACCAGGACGACCTTCGCATCGGGAGCGATGCCGCGATAAAAACCTTCCGAGAGGTGACCGTTTCCCGCCGCCACCACGGAGGTCATCATCCCATGCCAACTGGCAACATCGCTTGTCCTAAGCGCGGTCACATCTTCGTCCGGCGAGAAGATGTTGTGATAGGCGACGATCCGGTCTTCCGGTTTCGTCAGATCGTCATGCGCGTAGAATCCGGAATCGAGAAAAGCGATCGTTACTCCGCGTCCGGTGAACGCTTCATGCGCATCCATGCGCAAAGGCGTCGGCAGGACGTAGTCGTTTTGATCAAATACCGCGACGTGAGATTCGACCTGGGCTTTCGCCCTTTTCAAAAGCTCCAGACACTCGGCGCAAATCGCGGTTGGTTCCTTCCTGGGAGCGTTCGCGTCCACCAGTGCCTTCAATTCGGCGCCGGCCGGCGTTGTAAGATCCTGCGAACCGCGCAAGCGGCCGCAGAAGTCACACGCGCTCGCGAGATTTTTTTCTTCAATAGCGGTGGTTGGAGTTGAAATTAATGGTTCAGACATTGCTGCGCAGTTTACTCGATTCGCGAAGGAATTCAACGGGCCATGCGCCTTATCGTAAAGCAAACTGTTAGTTTTGCGAGGACTCATTACCACTCAACTCGAAGGGCTGGCAGCCGACGCAAACTAACAGTTTGCTTTACGATTGGGACGACAATCCAGAGTTGTGCCTGCGGCGCGCCGCGTGTAAGGTATTGTCCGAAAACATTCCAGACTAATAGGCAACTTTGCGACCGATGGCCCAGGAAAATTCCAGTGTCGCCGATCTCTTCCGTCGCGCGCAGGCGCTGCGACGCGAAAGGCCGCAGGCATCATACAAAGAGATCAAGGAACAGCTGGTTAAAGAGTTTACCGGCCAGCCTTTTCCGTCTCTTCTTAATCTGACCATTCCCGAACAGGACGCGCGCGCTCCCGAAGAAGACTGGACCGCGGGACTGCCACTGGTGCGTCGCGGCATCCAGTTTCAGGATTGGAAAGAGATTGCAAACGGAATCATTTTGAGTTTAGAGCAGACGGAAAACTATGAGAGCCAGCGCGGCCCTGAGGGTGACCGCGATGATTGGCACCATCGATCCGTCGGCATCGAAGAACCTACCAAAAAAGCAATCGGCAAGTGGATGCCGGAAGAGCTGATGAAGCTGGCTGAAAGAAACGTAAAGAAGTAACGCCGTAAATCGATCTCAGAATTGAGACTGCAAAACGGAGCACGTTGTGGACAATCATTCCCAACTGATGACGACCTTTCCGTTGTTTAAGGGATTCACCGAAAATGGCACGAAGAGGCTGCTCGACGCCGGTGAGGTCACGCAACACGCGCCGGGCGAACTGTTACTGAAAGAGGGCGACACAGCCGAATTCGTGTTGCTGGTGTTAACGGGCAAGCTGGAAGTTTTTGTCCAGCGCCTGGGAAAAGATCTGGTGCTGACCGAAGCGGGGCCGGGCGCAATACTGGGCGAGCTGGCTGTCTTGTGCGGCATTCCGCGCTCGGCTTCGGTGCGCGCAAAAGATGCGTCGGTTACATTGAAGTGGTCCGACGAAGCATTTCGTTCCTTGTTGTTGCGCGATCATTCATTGTCGCAGCGAGTTTTCAGCGGGGCGCTGCGCACGCTGGTTGATAAAGAACGTTCGCTGATCGATTCGCTAATCGCCGCGCAAACGCCGGCGTAGTTGAACCAGTTCGGTTTTATTTGGAGTGTAAATGAGTTTTCTCGATAACCTGGTTGGCGATCCCAAGTATCAAGCAAACGCACCGCGTCAGCCTGAAGAAGTTGCGGATGTAGATATCATCAGTCCCGACACTCAACGCGAAAACCGCATTCCGCCCGGACAATCGCGCACCAAAAAATGGCCAGTGCTCGATGCGCACGGCACGCCGGAAGTTGACCTGGCGACGTGGTCGTTCGAAGTTGGCGGCTTAGTCGAAAATCCGCAGCAGTGGTCGCTTGATGAATTCATGCAACTGCCGGCGGTGAAGGTTTACGCCGACTTTCACTGCGTCACGCGCTGGTCGCGGTTGGACAATGTTTGGGGCGGCGTGGCGGCAAAAGAAATAGCGAGACTTGCCGGAGTCAAACCGGAAGCAAAATTTGTTTTGGCACTCGCTTACGATTACGGTTGGACCACCAACGTGCCCATCGAATATTTCCTTAAAGAAGACTCGTTGTTTGCCTGGTCTCATGATGGTCAGCCCATTCCACCCGGGCACGGTGGACCAGTGCGTTTGATCATTCCTCAGCTCTACGCCTGGAAGTCAGCCAAGTGGGTTAAGGGCGTGCGCTTTCTCGAACATGATCAGGCTGGCTATTGGGAGGAAGGCGGCTATCACATGCGCGGAGTACCTTGGGGCCCGGGCGACGGCGAACGCTTCCGCTGGTCGTGATCCCACAATTCCTTTTGACAGAATTTACACGATTAACAAGATTGCTCCGACTGAGCGGCTTTTATGTAAATCCTGTAAATCTTGTCTATAACTGCTGGTATCAGTTGATGAAATTGGTGAATGCAAACTAGTACTGTTCCCAAAGACGCCGCCGCTGTAATTCTCCTTCGTCACCAGACTAATCCAGACAACCCTGAAGTCTTTCTCGTCAAGCGCAGCGAGAAGCTGGCATTTCTTGGCGGCTATCATGCTTTTCCCGGCGGCCAGTTTGATGCGACTGATGCTGATGCGCCCGTTGAAAATTGTCCTGACGAGGAAACGCGCGCGGCGATTAGTTGTGCTGCTCGTGAATTGTTTGAAGAAACTCAGATCCTCGTGGCTCGAGGCGGAGACGCGCTGACGAAAGGTCAACTCGAGTCACTATTTGATGATCTTCACTCGGGACGCATGACGTGGCCTGCACTTTTGAATCACTATGAACTTCGTCTTGATGCAAGCGATTTTACTTTGGTCGGTCGTTGGGTGACGCCGCCATTTAGCGCGCGACGGTTTGATACGTTGTTCTTTCTGGTTAAGTGTCCCGCCAAACAGAACGCGCGCATCGATGCAGACGCGGAATTAGAGAGTGGCGCATGGATCGCAGCCAATGAAGCCGTGGGACGCTGGGAACGTTCCGAGATTCTGGCAGTGCCGCCAGTGCTGCATGCGTTGAAAACTTTGGCGGGAGGTCTGACTGACGATCTGGTTCAAAGATTTCTATCGGCGCCGAATGCGCAGGGTGAACCCGTCCGGCGCATTGAGTTTCGACCCAACTACATCTGTTTTCCGGTGCGCACACCGACAAAGCCGCCGGCGACTCATACCAACTGCTACTTGATCTATACGTCGCAGGAACTTCTGATTATTGACCCCGGCTCGCCTTATGAAGATGAGCAACAAGCGTTGGCACGGGCTGTTGACGATCTGGTTGGCGAAGGCCGCAGCGTGCGCGAGATCGTTCTTACGCACATGCATCCGGATCATGTGGGTGGAGTGAATGCCCTCAAAAAGCATTTGGGCGAACAAACGAAAGTTGCGGCCCACAAACTGACTGCCGAGCCGTTAACCGAAGCCATTCGAGTCGATCGCTTGATCGAAGACGGCGATTTAATCAATTTGAAAGGTTCACCTGAAATCAGCTTGCGGGTGATGCATACGCCTGGACACGCCCGCGGTCACCTTTGTTTTCATGAAGAGCGAACGGGCACGCTTATTTCGGGTGACAACATAGTCGGACTTGGTTCAGTGCTAATCGAACCCAGCGAAGGAAACATGCGCGACTACCTCGATTCGCTGCGGCGCATGCGCGCGTTGCCGAATCTTGCCGTAATCTTTGGCGGACATGGACCGGCAATCGCCAATCCTTACACAAAACTTGACCAATACATTTCCCATCGACTGGAAC
>DATNOG010000181.1:0-22039 GCA_035601415.1 Pyrinomonadaceae bacterium
GCATTCGGGGCGTTCCGGGAAACTGGGAAAAGGCGCTGGAATGTGTCGAGTCGCTTTATCCGCTGAAGGCGAAGTTCGGCGATCGTTTTCGCTTGAATGTTAATACAGTGGTTTGCGCTGACAACTTTACCGAAATCGAAAAGCTGGGCGAGTTCATGTGGCAGAACTTTCAGCTTGACGGCCAGTATTTCAACATCGTTCGCGGTGAGACACCGGTGGGCGACGAGATCAAGCAAGTGCCTCCGGAAGTATTGCCTGAGATTTACACCTTCGTTTCAAAGTTAACAAAGCGCTACGGCGATCGCATGTTCGCAGCCGATGACGCGAGCAAGCGTTTCGTGAAGAACGTGGCATATGTCGGTGCCATTACCACTCATTACCGCAATCAACACGCCAATTTTCAACAATCGACTGCGTGGCCTTTTCCGTGTACTGCCGGCGAGACAACTGCGGTGATTGATTACAACGGCGACGTACGCGCCTGTGAGTTGCGCGAAAAGTTTGCGACGCTTGCCGATTATGATTATGACTTTGCTGCGCTGTGGGCAGCACACGAGCGCCGCGCCGAACTTGATGCGATTGATGGCGGCAAAGCTTGCTGGTGCACGCACGTCTGTTTCATACACGACTCCATGCGTCACTCGCCGCGCGCTCTGCTTTACGAAGTGCCGAAAAATTTTCTAACGCGAGAGAATTGGCAGTGATGACAACAGAGAATAACGAAGAAATCAATCGTAAAAGTGGTATCGCTTACGGCGCCGCGTTGACGCTGTTTGCTTCCGTCATCTCATTGGCCGGTATTGGCTGGCTGGCCGACCGTTGGTTCGGTACACGGCCGTGGTTGTTGGTGGCGGGCGTAGTGCTTGGCTCGATAATCGGTTTTTATCAGTTCGTGAGACTGACATCACAACTGTAGTGCAAACTGCCAAGTTGCGTACCGCGCCAGATCATCTGTTGATTCATTAAGCCTTGGTGGCATGAGGTCAGTACCACCACGCGGTAGCGGGTGGGTCCTTGATTCAGTTCTCGGCCCTACGGATATAGCATTGATGCTGTGAAAATCGCTTTAGGTGCGCGGGACCCACCCGCTACCGCGTGGTGGTACTGACCTCATGTCACTGCAACGAGTGATTGAAGAGCGTTAGATGATGGGGGCTGCTCAAGCTGCACTTGGTAGCTGCATCCCACCTACCTCGACAATCAGACGATTTCCTGTGTAAAATCCCCAGCTTTGCTAATGAACGAAACCACCAACAATGAAGGTGCCGAACTGTTTTCCGCGAGCGGCGGTGACGCTACCAACCGGCGAATTTTTCGCAGCATGATCGTAGTAGTTATCCTCGCGGTCGGCGCGAGTCTGCTTTTTGCGCCCTGGCGCTTCAGCACCGGATTGTTATTGGGCGGTCTGCTGTCTTTGCTGAACCATTATTGGCTGACAACTTCCACCACTGCGGCGTTCAGTGTTCTGATTGACGGACAGAAGCCGCGCCTAAGTCTTGTTCAATACGTCCTCAGATACGCGGTCATCGGGTCAGTGATTGTGCTGGCCTACAAATTCAGAATTGCATCCGTGCCGGCGCTTATCGCGGGCCTTTGTAGTTTTGTTTTCGCCCTCTTTGTCGAGGCGTTTAGAGAATTCTACTTCGCAATTATTCACCGAGAGGAAATCATTTGATGTTGTTGGAAGCGGCCGCGGCGGGCGCAGAACAGGCTGAACAATCAGCGGAACATACTCCAATCATCGTGGAGTTTGTAAATCACTACTTTGGCGAGTGGGCGTACAAGTTTGAGATGACGTATACGCATCCGCTCTGGACGAAATTCTTTGCCAAATTCGGCACTACGCCGGAAGCAGTGTTTGGTCCATACACGCCTGAGAATGCGATCCCCTGGTACACGGTGATGTTCGTGATCGCCTGCGTCCTGAGCGTGGCGATTATATGGATTTTGAAAGGGCAACTTTCAGAAGAGGAACCTGGTTCCGGACAACAAACGCTCGAACTGGGCGTGCTTGCTGTTCGCGGTATGCTCGAAGACATCATTGGCCCGCACGGTTTGCAATACTTTCCGGTTGTTATGACTTTTGCAGTGTTGATTCTGGTTTCAAACTTGATGGGCTTGTTTCCCTTGTTCATGTCGCCCACAGCGGCAACGAGCGTGACGTTCGCATTGGGTATTTCTTCTTTCCTTTACTACAACTACATCGGCATCAAAGAGAATGGACTGCTTGGTCACCTCAAGCATCTTGCCGGGCCGGTGTGGTGGATCTCGTGGCTGATTTTCCCGATTGAATTAATAAGTAACTTCATTAGACCGTTCTCGCTTGGCATACGTCTTTTCGGCAACATGTTTGCCGATGAAAAAGTGTTCAACACGATCACGCAATTAAAGCCTCCGTATTCATCGTTTATCATACCCAATCTCTTTATCGTCGTTCTGTTCTTGCTGAGCTTGTTTGTTTCAGCCGTCCAGACATTTGTATTCATCCTTCTGTCTCAGCTGTATTTGAGCGAAGTCTCGCATGCCCCACATGAGGAACATGAAGAGCATGTCGCGCATGATCATGCAATTGAAGCAGGGCACACGGAAGAAATGGCGTTGGCTTCATAATCACACGCGTCTCGAGCGATGCGGACACGCGCGTTCGCACACGTTGATACGCAGTTAACAACAGACGCTGGTTGTCGAAAAATAGAAAGGCTGCTGACAGTAATACATTTATCGGGTCTGCTTCGCAGGAGCGCCGTTGTTCGAGGGGCGGTGGATACCGGGAGCCGGCGAAATCATAAAAGTTCAGCACGTGATTCAAGACGACATCGCGTTTCATTACCTAACGAGAATTCAGGAGAAACTGAAAATGAGAAAACTCAACTTATTGCTATTCGCAGTGGCCGGGATATTGATGAGTGCGATGTCCGTCTTCGCACAACCCGGCGCCGCGACTCCGGCCGCCGATAACAACATCGGCTTGAAAGCACTTGCCGCCGGCGTTGGCTTTGCCATCGCCGTATTTGGTGGCGCCATCGGTCAATCGCGAATCGGCGCGGCGGCGTGCGAAGGCGCGGCGCGGAATCCCGGTGCAGCCGGTCGTATTCAAACGATGATGATTCTGGGCCTGGCGCTGATCGAGTCGCTGGTGCTTTTCGCGCTGGTCATTGTGTTCATCAAGACATAGGGAAGTAACCTTGGTTTGTGTTAATGCGAGCGAAGTGATTCTTCGCTCGCATTTTTTTGAACTGTCGCCGAGCCTGTAACGGTCCGCATGTTCTAAGGTTACTGAGGCAGTTTGAAGTTAGTCGACTTTCTCATTAGCACCGTGGCTTCAGCCCGGTGATCTGCCGGACACGTGGAAAGGAAAACCGTTTAAACGGTTTTCGGACTTGGTCGGGCCGAGGGTCACCGCGCTAAAGCGACGGTGCTACTGAAATAGGATACACAAACTGCATCAGTACTGTCTTAGTGTGTCTTTGCCGCTCTCTCACGCTATGTGATAGTCTGACTTCATCTCCCGGTAAGAAAAATTAGCGAGGCAGTAACTCTTCGATGAAAACATGTCCGAAGTGTGGCGCGGAATATCCGGACACGACTACGTTGTGTCCTTCCGACGGTATTGCGCTCGAGAAGACGGATGATTCTTTGCTCGGGCAAATACTCGCCGGGAAATACCGGATAGACGAACGGCTGAGCGAAGGCGGCATGGGAACTGTTTACAAAGGAACCCATGTGTTAATGGACAAGACAGTAGCCGTGAAGGTGCTGCGTCCTTCGCTGGCTGCCGACGAAAAAATTGTGGCGCGCTTTTCCCGCGAAGCGCGCGCTGCTTCCAAGATTTCTCACCCGCACGCATTGAGCGTCACTGATTTCGGCGAGGACGAAAACGGCACTGTCTTTTTGGTCATGGAATACGTTGACGGTCGGACCCTCAAGGACATCATCCGGCAGGAAGGACCGATGCCGCTGGCGCGCGTGGTTGAAATAATCAAGCAAGTCGGGAGCGCGCTTGATGCGGCTCATGCGCAGGGCGTCGTGCATCGTGATCTCAAGAGTGACAACATCATGTTGCTTAACACGATGAACGCTGACTACGCTCAGGTGCTGGATTTTGGCATCGCGAAAATCAAGGAACGAGATGGCGAATACGATCCGGGTCTGACTGCGCCTGATTTGGTTATTGGCACCCCGCAGTACATGTCTCCCGAGCAATGCTCGCAGGCGCCAGACATCGATGCGCGTTCAGACATTTATTCGCTTGGCGTAATCATTTACGAGATGCTGGTGGGCCATGTGCCCTTCACCGGCGTCTCGCCAACTGAAATCATGGTAAAGCAAATGCAGCAGCCGGCGCCGTCCATTCTCAATGAACGGAGCGATGTGCCGCCGGCAGTTGCGCAGGTAGTCGCGCGCGCATTGGAAAAATTGCCGCATGATCGATATGCCTCAGCGGGTGAATTGATTGATGATCTGACGATTGCCGCCGGCATGGAACCAGTTGCGGCTCGGCCTAACAGCAAACCGTTGGCGGTACCGACTGGTTCGGGTGGCCTCGTAAACGATGATCTGGATGAAGAAACAGTCGTGCGCAAGCGGATTACGACTCCCATGCATAAACCGTCGTTGCCGTACGAACCTTCGCCGATAACGAGTTTCAATCCGTGGAAGATTTTAGTGCCGTCAATTGTTGGATTGCTGGTGATCTTTGCGGCTATCTATGTGTTTACGCGTCGCTCGGCCACACCCACCACCGAAGCACAACCCGCTTCGGCGTTAACGACAGATCCCAATAGCCAGCCAGTTGAAGCTGCTTCACCGCCAACCGGTCAGGCGGAATCGGGAATACCAGCTGGCGGCACAACGAATCAGAATGTAAATGCGAACAAGGTGCCCTCGCCTTCACCGACCGACAATCCAAACGCCGCCGGCGACCCAAACATCAACGACAACGCGAATGACAATTCGAATCGGAAGAACCCTGCGTTGCCTTCGCCGACCCGACCTGTAGACGAGAAAGCAGCGCCCCCGCCGTCGACACCAAAACTTCCAACGCCGAAGCCAACGCTTCCGCCGCCGAGCAGTTCACCGCCTTCGTCGCCGCAAATAAATCCGCCTAATTAGTTTCAGCTTCAGGTAGAGCGGTCTGCCAGCTGATTTCGAATCATATCTATCAGGTGGGCTTCCTCTTCAATTGAGATTTTGATTTCCAACGCGTAGCAGGGCATCTCAAAGTGAAGTGACGAGAGTTTTACTGCGTCCTTAGCGGTAGTGAGAATACACCGCGCGCCTTTTCCTCTTGCTTCCGCCACAATGTTGTCCACGTCGCCTTGTTGATAATTGTAATGATCAGGAAAGGTTCGCTCGAATGCTAATTCATATCCCTCGCGAAGGAGATGATTAAAGAAAGACGTAGGATTGCCGACGCCACAAAATGCACCAACCGGCTGGGCAATGGCTGAAAAGTTGTCGACGGTCGCTCCATTTAGGCGGCGCAGTCCGGACGCGCTCATGTGTGAACGAAAGATCGGAGTTTGTCCAACTATCTTCTGTAGGGTTGTAGTAAGCGATGCGAGGTCGGTTGGTTCTTCAGTCCTTGTTAGCACCACGCAATCGGCGCGCGCCAAACCACTGAGCGGTTCGCGCAAATGACCATAAGGAAGCATGCCGCCGCCCCAGGGATTTGTTGCGTCAATCGTCACAATGTTTAGATCGCGGGCCAGCCGCAGGTGCTGGAAGCCATCATCCAGAACAAAAACTTCCGACCGCAAATTATCAATGGCCCACTGACCGGCCGCACTTCTATTCGAGTTACATAAAACAGCCGCGACTCCTAATAAGTTCGTGGCCAGTAGCAGTGGCTCGTCTCCCGCCGCCAGGACGTCGGCCAAAACTCTGTGACCGTCGCTAACGACCACCTGTTGATTGGGATTTTGCCGGCGATAACCGCGGGTCAAAACACAAACCCGCTTGCCTTCATTAGCGAGAACGCGACAAACCCAGTCCACCAACGGCGTCTTTCCGGTTCCACCCGTCGTGATGTTGCCAACGCTGATAACAGTCGCCTTAAGTTTGGAAACAGAAAACAGCTTGCGGCGATAAGCTGCGAGACGCAGCCGAGTTGCTACGCTGTAGAGCGCGCTGAAAGGTGGAAGGATGAGAGAGTTTGCAGCCTTCATCAGGTTCTCGCGTGGTTGCGATGAAGCGTCGTAGCGGTTTCCGCAGGCACAACTCTGTTAGCCAAGAGGTCTTTCAACAATTCCATAGTTCGTTCAGTGGCGCCGCGGTTTTGGTTAACGAGTTGTTTTGCGCGTTCGCCAATGAGTCTTTGCTTATCGGGCTCAGTCAGGAATTTCGCAAACAATTTCTCCAGCTCCAGCGCGGTGTCTGAATCAGGCATTGCAGGCAACTGGACGATAGCTTTCGCGCGAACAAATGCTTCAACAATTTCCCGAAAATTGTAAGTGTGCGCGCCAGTCAGAATACACGCACCCACAGCAGCGGGCTCGAGTATGTTATGCCCGCCAGTCTTCGCGATGCTGCCGCCGACAAAAACGATCGTTGCCAGCGGATAGACTGACTGCAATTCGCCAATAGTGTCGAGCAGGACCACTTTCGCGGTTCCGTCAGTGGCTTGCTGTGATGCACTCCTGCGGGCCCAGGAAATACCCGACGCTTCTATGAGTGCAGCTACTTCGCCAAACCGCTCGGGATGCCGCGGCGCGATCAGCAACCGCGCCGTCGGTACTGTGTGCGCTATTAATTGCTTAACGGCTTCGATGACAATTCGTTCTTCCGGCGCGTGAGTGCTGGCCGCCAGGATCAATGGTGAATCGCCGGTGAAGTTGAAGCGCGCGCCCAACACCGCGGTCAATTCGTCATTCAACGGTAACGTGCCCGCGTCGAATTTCAGACTGCCAGACACTTTGACTTTTTCCGTCGCGATTCCCAGCAGCCGCAGGCGGGCCGCATCGGGTTCAGTCTGCATGATGGCCAAACTAACGCCGCGCAATACTCGCGACATAAAACCTCGAAACAGGCGATAGCGGCGATACGATCGTTCAGACAGCCGGCCGTTCAAGACGACTGCCGGAATCTGTTGTTGCTCGCACTCGCGCAAGAAGCCGGGCCACAGCTCTGTCTCCATAATCAACACCGCTTCAGGTCGCAGGGCTTTTAGTGTTCGGCGCACGGTCCAACGCCAGTCGAAAGGGAAGTAAAAAATCTTTTCAGCATTGTTCTTGAAAATCTCGCGGGCAAGGTTTTGTCCGGTTAGCGTGGTAGTCGAAATTGCGATGCAGAAATTGGGAAGTTGTTTCTTGAGTTCCAGCACCAGCGGACGTGCCGCCTGAGTTTCCCCGACGGAAACGCAGTGGATCCAAATCAGCGGTTGGCCGGTTACAGGTGAGAGCGTGCCAAGGCGTTCGCGAAATCCGGCGACGTACTTGCCATGGCGAAAAGCATCGTAGAGAAAGCGAGGCAGCAGGATGAGAAAACCAACAGCGAGCAGAAGGCTGTAGATAAAGTACATAAAAGTGGCAGGTAACAGGTGACAAGTGACAAGTGAGAATAAGTTCTTAACCTGTCACTTGTCACCTGTCACTTGTCACTATTTAGCACGTTCAATGTAGCGTCCTTCGGTGGGATCAACGCGAATGCGGTCGCCTTCGTTCACAAAGGGCGGCACGGTCACGGTAACTCCATTTTCAAGCGTTGCCGGTTTGTTTACGTTGGAAACAGTTGCGCCCTTCATTGTCGGTTCGGTTCTAGTAACGGTCAATTCCATTGAAGCCGGCAAATCAATCCCAATGGGCGCCCCTTCAAAAAACTCGGCCTGTAATTTCAGCCCCGGCGTTAACCACTGGGCGGCATCACCAAGATCTTCTCCGCTTAGAGCGACCTGCTCGAAATTCTCGGTGTTCATGAAATGATGGTGTGAACCGTCGGAGTACATATACTCCATTTCATGCTGCTCGAGCGCCGCGCGTTCAATCGTGTCAACCGAACGAAAGCGGTGCTCGAATGACGAGCCGGTCTTGATGTTTCTGAGTTTCGTCTGAATCATTGCGCGCAAATTTCCGGGCGTGTGATGGCGAAATTCCATCACCTTGCACGGCTCGCCTTCAAATAGAAGCACCATTCCCCGGCGAATTTGAGTTGCAGAAATAGCCATAACTTTAAGAAGTTCTCCGTCTAAGCGTTGTTTAATTAACCGCGAGCTTGGCGAGCGATCGGGGCCGTATTTGAATGCGTAGTCTAGCGAGGCCCGCGTAGCTTTGTCCAGCGAGGTAGCCATTGCCAATCCAATCCCTAATGCTCGCAGGCGGCGTTGAACCAGGAGCAATAAAAAGGCGGCCTTGCCAGAGTCAAAATCGATTCCAGCTTGACCGCCTTTTTGAGGAGCCCACCTACCTCGTTTTAATTAACGTTCCATTAGTCGAAAGGTTCCAATTTGAAACTACGCTGCACGTGCCCGCGGAACGCGGCGCTGGCGAGCTGCCTGCTCAAGCCAGGTTTGCGCCTGTTGATACTTCGAAAATCGCTTTTCATCGAGACGAAATGCGGCTGTATGGTAATAGCGGCGTCCATTGATGATCCTTGCCGCGTGCTTGATGTGAAGCATCTCGTGATAAAGGATGAACTCGACAAACCATTCAGGCACCTGAGGCGAGTCGAGCGACTTGCTGATCGTGATCGTTTCGTGCACGCGATCGTGATGTCCCAGAATGCTTCGCGTACGGCGCTGCGACCACGTGATCGTCGGTTTGGGCAGAGCAGACTCAAAATAGCGACGGTTTATTTTCGAAAACAACCGATCAAGATCGTAGGTGCCGCCCTGGGCGCTGGAAATCATCTTCCGGCCGCGCCGCTTCCGCGCAATATCGGACGAACGCATAACATCAGGCATCATCGAATATTCGCGATAAGTGCGTTCATACGCAGCCGGCACCCGTTTTCCAAGAAGTCTGGCCACCAGGACAAAAGCAAGAGCGCGCATTACTTCCGGTGGCGAAGGTTTACAAATGTCTGACAGCCTTACGTGTACATGGCCTGAGCGGAGCCTGATTGTGTGGTGAAGGCCGGCATAGGGATAGAAGCGCACGTCAATGACGGGCAGCGGACGGTTGCGGCCGAGCTGGTGAAAAGCATCGACAAAAAACTTTTTCACCTCGTCCATTGTCCACTTCTCCTTGCAACCGTGCTGGTGTGGTAGTTATTCAACTGTTGTTTCCAATTTCCCCGGAGAGAACTTCTGACTTTAGCTCGCACTGTCGGCCCCGAGGGCTTGGGTACTGAAAGTCGGCGGGCTGCCATAATCTTACGGAGACCCTCGGCGAGCGTCAATTGAAGTGGATGAGGGACCGAAAAACCCAGCAAAAAGGACGAATTTGTAAGGCCAGACGAGTGACCCGGCGCCCCCCGAACCCCTGCTCACTGATGCTGGTTGGTAGCCTTAAGCATGCGAGAACACCTGGAAACCAACGCAGGGAACTCACATTAAGACATTGAACGAGTGTGACTTAGCTAACGGCGAGCAAACAGTCCAAACTGTTTGCAGCGTTCTACTCTATTCTCTATACTGCGATCAGGTGATTTGGCTTTAAAGTCTTCCGCTTCGCCCATTGATCGCCGCTGGAAACCAGTGACTGAAGTTTTTGCAACGCCCGGCTCCTAGAGTAGTAATTCATGCCCCGTCATCACTCAAGTATCCATACGACAGACCCGGACGCCATCGATCATCGTGCCCAGACCGTGCTCGCGGCACTGATTAAGGAGCACCTCGGCTCGGGTGAGGCAGTCAGTTCGCGGGTGCTTGCTGATCGTTTTGGCGGAACTTCAGGTTGGAGCTCGGCGACTATCAGAAACGTGTTGGCGGAGTTGGAAGAGGCTGGTCTGGTTGAGCAGCCTCATACTTCAGCAGGTCGAACGCCAACCGATAAGGGTTATCGTTATTACGTCGATAACACACTTGAAGAAGCACGCCTCTCCAAAGCCGACCTGCGGACAATCGACAAGGTGTTTGCCTCAACCGGTCTTGATTCAGCGACCTCTTCCGACCGCGTAATGGAGAAGATGTCGCACGCGCTTTCTGAATTGTCTGAAAATGTCGGCATCGTCATCTCGCCTTCTCTGGCCGACAATCGCCTGAATCACATCGAATTTGTTCAGCTGTCCGACAGACGCATCCTGGTAGTGTTAGTTACTACTGCAAATACGGTGCATAACAAGATTATCAGACTGGAAAATCAAATTACGCAGGATGAACTCGAAAGCACGGCGCGTTATCTTAACGTCGAGTTTAGCGGCAAAAGCCTGGTGACGATTCGCGCCGAGATTCTCGAATTGATGAGGCAGGAGAAGGCCCTTTACGATCGTTTGCTGCGAAATGCAATCCTGCTATGTGACATGAGTCTCGCAGGCGAAGACACAGTCGGGGGCGACGTCTATGTTGATGGTGCTTCGAACATGCTCACTAAACCTGACTTTGTTGATATCGAGAGGATGCGGGAACTGTTTCGGACCTTTGAAGAAAAGTCCCGCCTTATCAAGATATTGAATGAGTGCGTGGCACGTGACCAGATTTCCGTGGCCGGCGACGTACACGTTGTGATCGGACGCGAGCACCCCAACCCTTCCCTGCGAAACTGCGCTTTGATAACCGCACCATACCGGCTCAGTTCCAACGAACATCTTGGCACGTTAGGTGTTGTGGGTCCGATGAGGATCGAGTATTCACGCATCATGGCTATGGTAAACTACATGGCGCGGCTGATTGAGCGGCGGCTCAATGATGAAGCCCGCGCGTGAAGTCCTTCTTAACCTTGGCAGAATTTAAGTGAACGACATGGCTCCTGATGACAAGGGAAACAGGGCGAACCGCATTCCGGTTGATTTTCTGGATGGCAACGAAGAAGGCGATTTCGAAGCCGTGTCGAATGAATCGGAGACCCTTGACGAAGTGACCTCCCCGAAGCCTGAATCCGGCCCGGATCCCGATCACGAGACCTTTGATGATTCAGATCCTCCGGTGCGCTCATCCCCGCAGGCTGATGGTTCACCCGCGGATGTCCCGCCAAACGCGGGCGGTCCGGAAGTGGCTGAGTTGGTGGCGACGCGAGCGGAGCTGAAGAGACTTGAAGGTGAAGTGAAAGACTTGCGTGATGGTTTGGCCCGGCGCCAGGCTGATTTTGAGAATTACCGCAAGCGCATGGAGCGGGAACGCACAGAAACTTATAACCGCGTCGTGGCTGATATCGCGGCCAAGCTCTTGCCGGTTCTGGATAACTTAAAACGAGCGCTGGAAACGGAAGCATCAGTTGAAGCGAGCGAATCTGATGAGTTTCGCCACTTTCTCAGCGGCGTGGATTTAATATATAAACAGTTGAATGGAGTCTTGGATGCATTTGGAGTAAAGCCTATCGCAGCCGAAGGTGAGCAGTTCAATCCCCACCTTCACGAAGCGGTGGTGACCGAGGAAACTGACGACTACGAGCCGGACACCGTCATGCAGGAAATAGTTCGCGGATTCAAACTCGGCGACAAACTGATCAGACCATCGCTTGTAAAAGTCGCTGTCAAAAAATGACCATGCTCTACCAATAGGGATTCACAAATATGGGAAAAGCCATAGGCATTGACTTGGGCACGACAAATTGCTGCGTTTCCGTTCTGGAAGGCGGGGCCGTACAGATTGTGCCCAACAAAGAAGGCGGCAGAACCACACCCAGCGTGGTGGGTTTCACGGACAAGGGAGAGCGTTTGGTCGGACAGATCGCGAAACGCCAGGCTGTGACCAACGCTGCGAACACTGTCTATGCCGTCAAGCGATTGATTGGCCGCAAGTACAATTCGCGCGAAGTACAACGAATGCGCGATACTTCGGCGTTTGAGATCGTCGATTCGCCAAACGGCGACGCGCGCGTGCGCGTGCAGGGCCGCAGCTACAGTCCGCCTGAACTTTCGGGAATTGTGCTGCAACGCCTGAAGGCCGCGGCGGAGGATTTTCTCGGCGAGTCGGTAACCGACGCGATTATCACGGTCCCCGCCTATTTCGACGACCTACAGCGTCAGGCGACTAAGGATGCCGGCAAGATTGCCGGATTAACAGTCGAGCGACTCATCAACGAACCAACTGCGGCGGCGCTCGCTTACGGGCTGGGCAAATCCGAGGTCGAGCGCATCGCCGTCTATGATTTGGGGGGCGGCACGTTTGACATCTCGATCCTTGAGATGAGCGACGGGGTGTTCGAGGTATTGTCCACTTCCGGAAATACTTTTCTCGGCGGCGAAGATATTGATGAGCGCATTATGAATTGGATGGCGGATCAGTTTCTAAGCGACACCGGAATCGATCTACGCAAGGATCGGCTGGCCCTACAGCGTCTGAAAGAAGTGGCCGAGCGCGCCAAGTGTGAACTGTCGTCTGCGACTGAAACGAACATCAATTTGCCGTTTATTGCGGCGGACGCGACTGGTCCAAAACACTTCAATAAGCCGCTGACTCGGGATGAGTTTGAAAAGCTGGTTGGAGATCTAATCGAGCAAACCATAGAACCATGCCGGCGCGCGCTTCAGGACGCGAAACTTCAACCGTCTGATATCGACAAAGTTATCCTGGTCGGGGGTCAGACCCGCTCGCCCATAGTTGAGCGTACAGTCGAGAAAATTTTTGGCAAGAAACCCTCGGCGGAAATCAATCCCGATGAAGTTGTAGCCATGGGCGCCGCTATTCAGGGCGGCGTGTTGACTGGCGAAGTTAAAGACATTGTGCTGCTCGACGTTTTACCGTTGAGTCTGGGGTTGGAAACGCGGGGCGGTTTGTTCACCAAGATCATCGATCGCAATTCGACCATTCCGCTGCGCAACAGCCTGACGTTTACCACCGTCGTTGATAACCAAACGTCGGTCGAGATTCACATCCTCCAAGGCGAGCGCGAAGTTGCTGAAGGCAATCGGTCGCTTGGAAAATTCGAATTGGTCGGCATACCGCCCAGCCCGCGCGGCGTGCCACAAGTCGATGTGTCTTTTGAAGTGGACGCCAACGGTATCGTTTCCGTTTCGGCGCAGGACAAAGCGACCGGACGCGAACAGCAGATGCGCATTACGCCAACGTCAGGCCTGGCGCCCGACGAGATTCAGCATCTGATCAAAGAGGCAGAGACATTTGCTGAGACCGATCGCGATGCGAAAGAGGTCGTCGTCTTGCGCAACAAGCTTGAGTCGTTGTTGCGAAACACGCAGAAGTCGTTCACCAAGTTTGGCGGAATGCTTTCGGCTAACGATCAGGAGATCGCGGACCGCGTCTTTGGCGAGGCTGAGGCAGCGGCGAATGCTGAAGGTCGCGAGCCAATAAACAAGGCACTGACGGCGCTCGAGCGAGTGGCAGCCCAGCTCACCAGCGCGATGATGAACCCGACAAATGATACGGCACCCAAAAGCGCTGGGGATTCAAATTAGTTTCACAGCATATTTTTGAGTTTTGTTTGACCAAATTTAGAACGAAAGGTTTTAAGAAATACTGAATGAGTAAGCGAGATTATTACCAAATTTTAGGAGTGAGCCGCACCGCCACCGACCCAGAGATAAAAAGCGCCTACCGGCGCTTAGCTGTTAAGTACCACCCCGACAAAAATCCGGACGATGCAAGCGCGGAAGAAAAGTTTAAAGAAGCAGCGGAAGCTTACGGTGTGCTTGCCGATGCCAATCAGCGGCAGCGCTATGATCATTTCGGCCATGCCGGCGTTTCGAATGCTGCTGGCCAAAGCTGGGGTGCTCCCGGGTTTAGCGGCATCGAAGATATCCTTGGCGATCTTTTCGGTTTCGGCGATGTTTTCGGAAGTGGTCGTGGCGGCGCGCGCCGTTCAACTGCGCAACGCGGCGCTGACTTGCGTTACGATCTCGAAATCACTTTGGAAGAAGCCTACGCCGGGATGACTGCGCAACTGCGAATCCCCCGGCTGGAAACTTGCGAAACCTGTAAAGGCAACGGTGCTGCGCCTGGATCGCAACCCGAAACGTGCAGCAACTGCGCCGGCTCAGGCCAGGTGCGGTATCAGCAGGGATTCTTTTCAGTCGCGCGCACCTGTCAAAACTGCCGTGGCGCTGGACGCGTCGTGAAAAACCCGTGCACAGAGTGTCGTGGCGCTGGTCGCGTTGAGCGCGAGAAGCAGATGGAGGTCAAGATCCCCGCGGGTGTCGAAACCGGCTCGCGTCTGCGCGTGCAGGGTGAAGGCGAGGCTGGCACACAGGGTGGACCATCCGGCGATCTGTACGTTGTGATCCATCTTGCCGAACACGAACGTTTCGAACGGCAGGGAAGTAACCTTTACATCTCGCTGCCGATCGCTTTCGCGCAGGCTGCCCTGGGCTCCGACGTTTTCGTAGCGACTATCGAGGCCGAAGAGAAGATCAAGATTCCCACGGGCACGCAGACGGGGACTGTGTTTCGCTTGAAAGGCAAAGGCATGCCGGTGCTCGGCGGCCGTGGCCGCGGCGACTTGTTTGTCTCCGTGAGCGTGGTTACGCCTACTTCCCTGACGCGCGAACAGCGAAAGCTGCTAGAACAACTGGCAGTAGTTGAAGACAAGGACCTCGAAGATAAGGGCCTGGTAGATAAAGTTCGCGACATTTTTGGATAGCTCCAGATCATCGCGGCTTTGCCGCTCGATGTGCGGAAGGTCTCTGACCTTCCGTTGGCATCAGCAATTTAATGGGCTACGCCCTCAAACGTTTCAATCATTAACCCATTTCCATAAACATTCGTGCGGACAGCACGATGATGGAGCCGTCATGAACTTCCCCCATCCCAAACTACAAATCCTTTGTTTTGCCATCCTGCTTGCGTTTGCATCCTTGACTGTTAACGCCCAGGACAGCGTGGCGCGCTGGCAAAATTTTGATTTCACCAAGTCTGCTCTCGAACCCGCTGATGTTTCGGGTCTTGCGCTCGAAGATTTGACCTTGATGCGTGGCATTGTTTTCGGCCGTCATGGCCGCGTCTTTAAGGACGCCGCGATCCGCACGTACCTCGAGGCGCAGGATTGGTACAAAGCCAATTCCAACTTTCAAAACTCGATGCTCAACGCGACCGAGCGCAGTAATCTCGATCTGATTCGCGTGGCCGAAGCGAGCAAACATGAAACTTTGCAGCCGGGCGACATGCGTTACTGGCGCACGCGCGCGCTGACGCCGCGGAAGCTTGGCAAACACAGCGGCGCAGAGTGGCTGGTGCTGCGTTCCGAAATTGAGGCGATTCACGGCAAGCGTTTTGAAAGTGATCCGTGGCTACAGCAGTACTTCGACGAGCGGTACTGGTACAAGGCCGGCGATAAATATGATCCGAAGTCGCTGTCCGCGATCGAACAAAAGAATCTTGCCACGCTTACTCTGGCGCAGAAACGTTCACGCAAAGTGGCGCTCGCGCCCGGCGACATGGAGTTGTTTGAGAACCGCTTGATCTCTGAGCAGATGCTGCATGGGTTGAGTCTTTACGAATTGCGCCTACTGCGCAATGAGGTTTACGCGCGACATGGTCGTTCATTCCAGGCGCCCTGGCTGGCGCAGTATTTCTTCAGCCAGCCCTGGTACCAGCCGGATGAAAACTTCAAGGATGAACAACTTTCCGGCTCTGATAAGACAAACGTCGAGACGATAGTTGCTTACGAAACGAAGGTCCATGACGACCTTAGCCGCAAGCCGATAACGCGCAGTTTGCTCGAGGGTTTATTTGTTGAAGACGCAAGCCAGATGCGGCAGGAGATTTACGCTCGTCGGGGCAAGGTCTTCAAAGAGAAATGGCTGCAAAAATATTTTGAAAGCCTCGCCTGGTATAAAGCCGATCCGAATTTCACCGATGCGCAGTTAACGGATCTGGAAAAGCGGAACATCGCGACCATTGCCGCTTACGAGAAAAAGGCGGTGAGCGCCGCGAGCGTCATCGAAGGTTGATAAGGCCAACTCCCGGCCCCGCGTGACGAGGCCAAGACAAAACAAGTAAGCAGAAAGCAGTAGGCGGTAAGCAGTAAGCAGTAAGCAGAGAATGTCCGACAAACTTCAGTGTGTCGAACATCTTTGTAAAGCGACAAACTGAAGTTTGTCGGACATTACAACCGGTAACGAACTTTCGCCTTTCGCAGCGCGTCCTCTTGATTGTCAAGGTTCTGCAAACGGAGCGTCACATCAGCATTCAAGTCAAAGCCCGCGCACTCGCCCGCTTGTAGTTTCACTGTTCCCGCGGCTGCAATCATCGCCGCGTTGTCCGTCGAGAGATGCAGTGAAGGGAAGTAAGCGGGCATGCCGAGTTGTGCTGCCGCTTTACTCGCCGCTACACGCAAAGCACCGTTGCATGCAACCCCGCCGGCGACAATCAAAGTTCTTGGTCCATACTCTTCTGCGACGCGCTCGGTAGTTCCCACTAAAGAACGAATAACAACGCTCTGGAAACTCGCAGCGAGATCCTTGATTGCCTGTGATGGCGCAGCGCCGTTTGCGACCGGGCGCACCCCGCTTTCGCGAACGTATTTCGTCACCGCAGTTTTCAATCCACTAAAACTGAAATCAGTTGAGCCATCGCCCATGCGCGGCACCGAAAACTTGACTGCTTTCGGATCACCTTCGCGCGCGAGCTTTTCGATTATTGGCCCGCCTGGATAACCAAGCCCCAGCATCTTCGCCACTTTGTCGAAAGCTTCGCCGGCCGCATCATCGCGCGTGCGGGCCACGACTTTGTATTTGCCGGGCTCAGGAACGAAGAACAAATTGGTGTGGCCGCCGGAAACAACCAGCGCCAGCGCCGGATATTCAACCGGCGGATTTTCGAAGGCGACGGAATAGATGTGGCCTTCAATGTGGTTTACGCCGACGAGCGGTTTTTCCAGTGCAAAAGCCATTGCCTTCGCATAGGACACGCCGACCAACAACGAACCAACCAAACCTGGTCCAATCGTTACTGCGATGCCATCAATGTCATTCTTGCGGATGTTCGCGCGGGTAAACGCTTCTTCAACGATAGGCACAATCTTGTCCAGGTGTTCGCGCGAAGCTAGTTCGGGAACGACGCCGCCGAAACGTTTGTGAGTTTCGATTTGGGAAGCGATAACAGACGAAATGATTTCACGGCCATCGCGCACAATGGCCGCAGCGGTTTCGTCACACGAGGTTTCGATTCCAAGAACGAGCATGAAAAGATTCTAGCAACGATTCGTGAGGTGGCGAAACAGGACCAGGCGATGATTGACGAAGCGGCTATGCCGTCTGATGTGCGGAAGGTCTACGACCTTCCGTGAAGGTGATCGATAAATCGGGGCTGCGCCCCAGGATCGGGGCATAGCCCCAAAAATATTTGAAGTGGGCCGAACGGTGGGGCGGAGCCACCACCGCACATCAGACGGCAGAGCCGTTGGGTGCGTTTCGAGTGTCTCCGCCTCTGCGCTCTTCAATCCCTCTGTCTCCGTGTGGTGAATCTGTATAAAGGCAATTTTCATCGCAGAGACACAGAGAGAACACTGAGGCTGCTCAGAGACGGATTAACTCATCACGGCCTTGAAGGCAGAGACGAAAGCTTCCATCTGCGGTTTGGTGCCGATCGTCACGCGCATGAAGTTTGGCATCGCAGGAAACAAACGGCCCACTTGCACACTGTGGTCACGCATGGCCGCGATGACTGGTCTGACTTCGCGCCGCAGGTCAATCATCATGAAGTTGGCGTGTGACGGAATGAATTTGTAACCTGACTTATCGAGCTCAGAATAGACATAGTTCTTGACTTCTGTATTGCGGCGACGGCCCTGCTCAACTTGTTCAGCATCCTGCACACTTGCGATTGCCGCCACCAGCGCCATGATGTTCAGGCTGTCCCAGGTCTGCTGCGCGCGCATGCGTTCGATTAGCTCCGGCCGCGCCACGCAATAGCCGCAACGTAATCCCGCCATGCCGTAGATTTTCGAGAACGTGCGCGCCACCACGAGGTTTGGATACTGCGCAACCAGCGGAATAACACTCTCATAGTTGTTCGACTCCGCGTAATGATGATAGGCCTCGTCAACCAGCACAATGGTTTGCGCCGGCAGTTTGGCGAGGAACGCCCGTAGTTCTGCTTTCGGTGTGATACTCGCCGTCGGGTTGTTTGGATTGCAGATGTAAATCAAGCCTGCATTTTTCTCCGCCAGCATCTTCGGCAAATCGTGAGCGTAGTCAGTAGTTAGATTTATCTTTACGACGTCTGCACCGGCCACGGCCGCATGCACCAGAATGGCTTCGAAAGTAGGATGCGGAACCAGCAACTTTTTGCCGGGACCGGTAAACGCCGCGGCGGACACTTTCAAAATTTCACCCGAACCATTTCCCAAAAGAATCTGATTGCTTGAAACGCCGTTCAGTCTCGCCAGTGCCTCGACGAGCAATCCTTGGTGTTCGTCCGGATAACGCCAGGCCAGACTGAAGGCATCCGTCATCGCTTTCACGGCCATTGGCGATGGTCCGTAAGGATTTTCATTTGAGTTCAGGCGCACCAGCGTTGCAGTGTTGCCAACCAGCCACAATGTTGGAGTTGACATCGCAAACGATGGATTCAGCGCCGCATACGCAGCGCCGGCACCCAGAACCTTTGCAAAACCGCGGCGCGAAAGAGATATGTTCATGGATCCTCCTCAAAATTTGAGAGGCGGCTGAAGGAGTCAGCGCTTCATGGAAAAGAAACTCAGTGCGGAGTCGCCCTGCTTGAGTATTCGGCTGCGGATTATACTCCCAACCGCATCGGGTAAACTATTTTTATGATGATGCTCGACGACAAGCAGGCCATCCTCTGCTAACAATGTTCCGTTGTTGTTTTCACCAAACAATTCGATAACCGATAGATAATCCGTCGCGTAAGGTGGATCAAAGAAAACAATGTCCCAGGGCGCCGCTTTTTGTTTGAGACTGCGCGAAAGGTAATCAGCGGCTTCGGCCTGGACCACTTCCGTTTGCTCTTCAGGGACGCGGCATAGGTCGAGGTTCGCTTCAACCAGCGCGCACATCCTCCGAGACTTATCGACAAACGTAGCGTTGCTCGCGCCGCGCGAGAGCGCTTCGATGCCCACCGCTCCCGAGCCGGCACAGAGATCGAGAAAGCGCGCACCTTCGATTCTCGGCGCAATGACGTTGAAGAGTGTCTCGCGCAGACGATCGGAAGTTGGCCGTACTTGAAGGGAAGGCGGGCTCTTCAGATTTCGGCCGCGGTATTTTCCGGCAATGATTCGCACAAGGGAGTTCCAAGTTTCAAGTTTCAAGTTCCAAAAGGTTCGTTACCTGGGACTAGGTGTATTTTCTGCCCACCATCTCAGACTGCCTTAGGTATTTGATTAAACCTGACAACACTCGACTTACTTCAATGGCCATTTCTGAAATGGATCGGAATTGCGCATCGGTGATGTATTCTTGATCCAAAGCTACGTATAACTGCGCTCGTGCTTCGCCACAGGAACCTTTGGCTATAGAGAGGAATTGAACATATTCCTTGTTTCCATCTCTTTCAAAGCCTGCGGCGATATTCGAAAGGATCGAGATGGAAGCCCGCCGAAGCTGATCTCGAAGCGGGAAGTCTTTCGAGAACTTAAAACCCAGGCTAATAGAGTAGATCGACTTAGTTAACTCGCGGGCTTTCTTCCAACAGTCTATGTCTTCAAATCGCTCTATCTTTGACATCGGCACCTCCAGGTGGAAAATAGTTGATACTTGGAAGTTGGAACTTGAAACTTGGAACTTATCCGACTGCGGCCAAGCCGAAGCGAGCGTTCGAGCGCACCCGTTGAAGCATCTTTGCGGTATCGGCCGACTTGTCGCCTTTTGCCAAATAGTATTCAGCCTCTTTCTGCGCTGCATCAAGAATTCTCTGGTCGCGCACCAGATTAGCGATGCGAAATTCCGGCAGGCCTGATTGCCTGGTGCCCAACAATTCGCCCGGCCCACGCAGTTCGAGATCCTTCTCGGCAATCTTGAAACCGTCATTCGTCTCTGCCATGATTCCAAGACGTTCGGTGGCCACACTGGTCTTCGTGTCAGAAGCCAGCAGCACGCAATAACTTTTCTCGGCGCCGCGGCCGACGCGCCCGCGCAGTTGATGAAGTTGCGACAAACCAAATCGTTCCGCATGTTCGACCACCATCATCGATGCGTTGGGCACATCCACGCCGACTTCGATCACCGTCGTTGAAACCAGCATCTGAATTTCTCCAGCAACAAAACGACGCATGATTTCTTCTTTATCGGCTGATTTCATTTTGCCGTGAACAAAGCCTACCGAGAACTTTGGAAACACTTTGTCGCGCAAGTATTCATATCTGCGCGTCGCATCTTTCAGATCCATCTTCTCCGACTCTTCAACCAGTGGATAGACCACATAGACCTGCCGGCCGGCGCGCACTTCGCGCGCAATCATTTGTTTCACCTCGAAACGTTGTTCCTCGCCTAGGACCAGCGTTTCGATTGGCGTTCTTCCGGGTGGCATCTCATCGATAACTGAAACATCAAGATCGCCGTAGATGGTCATGGTCAGCGAGCGCGGAATCGGCGTTGCAGTCATGACCAGCACGTCCGTGTTCAGACCACGCGCGCGCAACTCCGCGCGTTGCATCACACCAAAGCGATGCTGCTCGTCAATAACTGCCAGGCCGAGTTTATTAAAAGATACCGACTCCTGAATCAGCGCGTGCGTGCCGATGCAGGCATGAATCTCGCCGGCCGCAAGTTCAAGCTGAAGCTTTCTTTTTTCCGCGGCGCGCAACGAACCCGTCAACAGCTCAACTCGATACGGCGCTTTTGCGAGCAGCCGCTTGATGTTGCGTGCGTGTTGTTCGGCCAGAATTTCCGTCGGGGCCATCAGCGCGGTTTGGTAGCCGCTCTCCATTGCAGCCAGCATCGCAATTAACGCAACGATAGTCTTGCCACTGCCCACATCGCCTTGTAGCAGCCGGTTCATTGGCGCGGTAGATTGCAAATCTCTAAAGATTTCCTTAACGACGCGGCGCTGCGCCTCAGTTAGTTTGAACGGCAGCACCGAGCCAATGCGCAGTTTTGTGGCCCGATCGAGTTTGATTACAGATGCCTTTGTTTCTTTCGTTCGCTTGCCGCGCTTCAAGGCGATTGCCAGCACTACCCAAAAGAAATCTTCAAAGATCAGACGAAGATGAGCGGGACTGCGCGATTGTTCGTACAACGTCAGGGCCGTATCGTCGGTTGGAAAATGAATGGCTCGCAATGCCACGCCGCGATTGATAAGTTTTTGGCGGCGGCGCAATTCGACCGGCAGGTTTTCCGGGATGGCCGCGTCGGGCAACAGTGCCAGAGTGGCGTGCACAATCTCGCGCAGCCGTTTGGAGCTAAAGTCACCAAGCTTGCGATAAATCGGAACGCAGCGGCCGACGTGAATGGCGGCTAGTTTTGGATCGTAAGCCTCGTCGTCGCCATTCTCTTTGTCGGCGCCAATATCAAGCGGCGACAACATCTCGAGCTCGTCGGCAGGTTTGTTCAAGTGCAGAGAATAAGTCGCTCGCCGCTTGTCCCAGGCCCAGGCGCCAAAGGTCATAAACCGCGCGCCTTGTTGAAAGCGTTTGGTGTAGTAGGTGACGATGTCGTAAGCGTGTGCTCCGGAAACGAACCACCAGACGACGACTGGCCGTCCGGTTCTTTCGGGATCGGTCGCAGTGACTTCGAATATGAAAAGACGAGAACGTCCAAACGAGCGGCGGTTTCTCACTTGATAACCGCCTGCAACTTTTACTTCCAGTTCAAGCGAAGCTTGCATGTTTTCAGCGAGGTCGCGGATGCGCGCGGGATGTGAGCGATCTTCATAGCGCATCGGCAGATATGCGAGCAAGTCTTCAACGGTTACTTCAGCTGAACTCTTTTTCCCGAAATGGGCTTTCAGTGTCAAGGCAAGCTTATGCGACAGCGTTTGGCCGAAACGCGCAAGCCGATACTTGTAGAGATCATCAACGGGAGTGCTGAGGCTGAAAGGGGCCGGCATTGCGAGGGATCATACCACGCAAAGAGTGGTAATGAATTAGATGACGCC
>DATNOG010000182.1:0-5983 GCA_035601415.1 Pyrinomonadaceae bacterium
GTCTTCCAAAGCCGGCGTGTGTTCCGGATCCAGACTTGATTTGACCGTCGATTCATCGACACGTCGCAGCAGAAATTCCTGCGTGGGATAGGGAATCTCGATGCGACGCTCGCGAAACAACCGCTCGATGCGGTAGTTGATGTCGCTTTTGATTTGCGGATGCCGACTGGGCTGGCGAGTCCAAACCAGCAGGCGAAAGTCGAGCGAGTAGTCGCCGAACTTCAGGAACTGGACCTTCGGCGGCGGATCAGTCAGAACAAGATCCACGTCTTTCGCCGCCAACAGCAACGTTTCTGTCACCAGGTTGACATCAGAATTAACGGCTACGCCAATCGGAATGGAAATTCGCGCGCGCGGATCGCCGTAGGACCAGTTGATAACGCGCTGGCTGACTAACTTTGAATTCGGCACAATAATGGCAATGCGATCGTTGGTGTAAATGATCGTCGTGCGCAGTTTGATACTCTGCACATCACCTTCGTCTTCGCCGATGGTGATGCGATCGCCGACGCGCACCGGTCGCTCGAATAAAAGGACGAAGCCGGAAGCAATGTCTGCGGCAATGTATTGCAGACCAAAACCGATGCCAACGGAAAGGGCGGTGAAGACGATCGCCAGCGAAGTCAGATCGAGTTCAAACGCGCCCTTTAGCACCGCCAAAATTATGATCGTTGTCAGCAGGTATCTGAGCAGACGGGCGATTGTGTAGCGCAGGCCCGCATCGATATGCGTGCGTTTGGCAATGCGACGATCAATCAGCGCACTTAACCTGCCAGACAGGAACAGCGCCAGCACCAGCAGCGCAATGCCTATCACTAACCGCGCGGCTGAAACCTTCATGTTGGGCGAGTCGACGAAACGAATGGTGAGATAAAACCAGACTCGCTTGAGTATGCCGAAATCGTTCTGCCAGAGAGCAACAGTAAAGCGATAGTGATTATCAGGAAACATTGCTCTCAGCATCTTCACTCAAAAACTTGAAGTTAGTAACACGGCTCGGGGCCATTGGAAATTTGATGTAAGCGCCGGCAAGTTTACATCGAAAGAACGAAATCAGTTAAGAATCCAGTTGCAGTATCTTGATCTTTCGCAAGCGAAAGAGAAAATAAGCGGCCGCAATCCACAGTAATGCGACGGTGAGCCACGCTACGAGCGAGTGGCTAAGCGCCCAGGGAGTCGTCGCATTGAGATCGGCCGATGGCACGATGTCTTTAGTGTTATTAACGGCCGCGTGCAATAGCATCACCAGCAACAGACTTCCTCCGGTGCGCCAGTACAACCAGGCCATGGCGACGGACACGGCGGTCACCTGCAATAGATACAGCGGAAACGATTGTCCCAGCAGGTCGTTACCGGGGAAGAAGAACAGCGGCAAGTGCCAGGTGGCCCATATGATTCCCAGGATGATGCTGGCGGGCGCGAGTCCAAAATGTTTTGCTAGACGGGGCAGCGCGTAACCTCGCCATCCGATTTCTTCGCCCGCTTGCGCCCACGTCGAGACCGCAATTGCCCCGACCATCAGGTACCACGGCGTCTGACCAAACCGCGGCCAGGCACCCGTCACCATGCGATGCACAACGGCAACCGACAGCTTAACGACCGCCATGTAAGCCAACGCAAACAGATACCAGCGCCAGCCGACATTCCACTTGAAGATTCGGCCGAGCAACAACTGCGTTGCGGTGCGTCCATCATTTCGTTTTGTTAGCGCGAGAGCAACCAACGCCGGAGCAAATACACCAAGCAGAAACACTGCGCTCGCGACTACGCCGAGCCAGGGAGCTGCCGCCGCGCTTCCATTTGAAATCGCAGACGATGCTGCCCAGCATATCCAGGTTGCGCTAAAGGTGAATAGAAAAAACTTTGCAAGGAAGCGCATGATTGCTTTGAACGGTGAGCGTTTCGTGGGAAGCGGGCTAAAGAAGTTACTGATCCGTGCCGCAGATAGCCTTCTGCAAAGCATGCGCGCGCGGCAGTACAAACCACAAGGAGATAAAGATCGTAAATAACGCAACCGCCAGCAACGATACCCAACGGCCACCAGTGATGACGCGCGCTATTAAATAAAAGTCCAGACAAATACCAAACGCTAACGGCAGCATGCTCCAAAATAGTAGGCGCGCTGATAAGTTAATAAACGTAGCAGTAACGTTCTTCCAGCCCGTGCCTCGATGCAAGGCTGCCGGGGTCATAATGATCGCGACCGCAACCGCAATCAGTGTGATAGCTACAAAATGGACCATTTGCTCTGGTCTCGTAAGTTTTTCGGAAAAGCCAGGACTAAACACTACGACGAGCTGGAAACCAAACAGCGCCTGGATGCCTGGCAACACCATACGGCACTCTTCAAGCAAATACTGCGCTGCTTTGGAAAGCGAAAGCTCCTCGCTTTGTTCGCGGGTGTTCGGCATCTCAATCCTCACTGCCACCTAGAGAAAGAGTATGAGGTTGAAAAAGAAGTGGCGGAGGGGACAGGACTCGAACCTGCATAGCCTTTCGGCCGGCGGTTTTCAAGACCGCTGCACTACCATTATGCGACCCCTCCGCTGTGCGCAAATAATATAACCCAAGCTCTCTTCACAGAAAAACAATCGGCAGAAGATTAGCCGCGGATGAACGCAGATAAACGCGGATTAGGAACATAACCGAGTGCATTTGGGTAAAAGACTTCATCGCGCTTGAATTTGCTTATCAATCTTGTCTTTGATCAGATCGGCGTTTATCCGCGTTCATCCGCGGCTAATACTGCTTGAGTTCACTCGTTCATCCGCGGCCCCTGTTATTTGCTTGCACCAGCATCAGGGGCTAAGATCAAGAGAAAGATGCGCGTCACCATCGGTCAAATCAACACTATCAACGGCGACTACGAAGCCAACACTGCCAGCATCATTCGCGCCATTGAGTTTGCCCGGAAAGACAAATCAGACGTCGTGGTGCTGCCGGAAACCAGCATCCAGGGCTACACCTCGCTCGACTGGTTTCTGGATCGCGACGTAGCTCGTTGTGCCTTGAGCACGCTCGACAAAATCATCGCCGCAACTGAGGGGCTAACAGCGATCGTCGGTACGGTCCGGCCGAATGATACGAGCACCGGTCGCCGTCTTTTTAATTCGGCTGCTATCATCCGCGATCAGAAACTGTTGGGCTTTGCCGATAAGACGCTGCTGCCCGAATACGACGTCTTCGACGACCCGCGTTACTTCGAACCGGGACGCGAACGGAACCTGTATCCACTTGATGGTTGCAAACTCGGCGTCGCCGTCTGTGAAGACTTTTGGAACGACAAAACATTTTGGAAGGAACGGCTCTACGCACACGACCCCGCGGACGAGCTGATCGAAATGGGTGCGCAATTGCTCGTCTCGATCAATGCGTCGCCTTTCAACAAAGGCAAGATGGGCCAGCGCTGCCAGATGGTTTCACATCGAGCGAAAGCAGCGCACCTTCCGATCGTCTTCGTCAATCTGGTTGGCGGCAACGACGGCGTTATCTTTGACGGCGCCAGTATCGTGGCCGACTGCGAAGGAAAAATCATCCTGCAAGCGCCGCCGTTTGAGGAATTTTTCGGCACTGTGGATCTGGACTGCGGCGTTGCCGACGAGCGCTGTTTGCCTGGTGACGATATTGAAACGGTGCGGAGCGCGCTGGTTCTGGGCATTCACGATTACGCTCGCAAAAATCGGTTTACCAAGGCGGTGCTGGGACTTTCGGGCGGCATTGATTCTGCACTGGTGTTGGCGCTGGCTGCGGAAGCGTTAGGCGCAAACAACGTACTCGCGGTGATGATGCCTTCGCCTTACTCGTCACGCTCAAGCATCGACGATTCAGTCGAACTCTGTCGCCGCCTGGGTGTGAACGTGATCGAAAGGCCGATCACAGACGCGTTCAATGTGCTGCTGAACGAATTGCATTTGCCCGCGCCGACGGTAGGAGGGCACTCGATTGCAACTGAGAACCTGCAGTCACGCTTGCGCGGAAATATCCTGATGACGATTTCGAATGCGGAGGAACGGCTGCTGCTTTCAACCGGAAATAAGTCCGAGCTGGCTCTCGGCTATTGCACGCTTTATGGCGATACAAACGGTGGCCTGGCAGTTATTGGCGATGTGTTGAAGACCGAAGTTTATGCGCTGGCGCGTCATCTGAATCGCGATCAGGAAATTATTCCGGCGTCGATTATTGAAAAGCGGCCTTCGGCTGAACTCGCACCTGAACAGTTTGATGATCAGTCGCTGCCACCGTATGACACGCTCGATCCGATTCTCAAAATGTATTTCGAGCAGAAGTCTACCCCGGAAGAAATAATTGCAGCCGGACACGACGCAAATATGATTTACGACATACTCAATCGCGTCGAAGCGCCGGCAAACGAATTCAAGCGTCGCCAATTACCACCCACCCTAATCATTTCTCGCAATGCGATTGGCATCGGACGCCGGCGGCCGGTCACTCATCATTACCGGCGAGAGCCTGGTGGATGCTAAGCAAGGACCAGAATTTAGCCGCGGATGAACGCGAAACTACGCGGATCGGAAACTGCAAAACAAATAAGACTCGTTAGTTCTGTTCACGTCAGATCCGCCTCATCCGCTTTCATCCGCGGCTAATTCAATCCGAGCTCCTTGCCTCTCTGGCCGGACGCTACCGACCCCAATTCTGATCAAGCTGCGTAACGCGCATAAACTGATTTCACTTTATCCAGAAACTCTCGGCGATCCACGACGTGATAGAGCTTGACCCTTCCCTGGCCGCCCGCCAGCTTTTCTATGACAGCGTCGAGAATCTCATACTGATCGGCTCCGGAAATTTCCTTCGCATCGAGATAGCCGCTGTAACGCAGCCGCCGGATCAATTCAAACAAAGTTAGCCGGCCCTCGAGCGTTTGTCCGCCATGCACGTGAGAACGGCTTACCAGATACTGAACGACCAGGGCTTCATTGTAGATGGCCGGCGCGAGAAATAGTCTTGAACCTTCACGCTCCCAACCTTCATTCAATCGCTGCGAACGGCGCACGGTGTGCAAACCTTCGAAAACATCGGTCCAGTCAGTCTTTGGCTCAATGCGCGACAGATAAGCCCGGGTTGCTTCCAGCAGCCAGGAGGCGTCATTCAGGTCGAGCTTGCGAACCAGTGTGTCCAGCCAGTCAAAAAAAATCGCACGCTTGTCGGACTTGGTCTCGATTACCTGAAACTGCTTGTCCTTTTGTGGCAGCTTCTTGATCAATGCGCGCCGCGACGCGTCGGTGGCTTTGATACCTTCGATGCGCACGGTCTCGAGGCGCGCATGCCAACGCTTCGCAGCGTTGCAGTAGGGACAGTGGGCCTGTTTGTCTTCGGAATCAAAAAAAGGCCGTGCTGCTTTTGGCGCGGTCAATTCTGCAATCGTCGGCGAGTATTTCCTGATTTCTGAATAAGCGGTGCGCGGCGCGAAGCCAAGTTGCGTAGTGAAGATATCGAACACGCAGGCCAGGCAAACAAGCGTGCTGTATTCCGTAACGCTTCCGGACGGAAAAGCGCTGAGATCGAGTTCACGTTTCTTTTTGGTGGTAGACATTCAGAGCGAGCAATCCGCAGATTTCGCAGATTACACAGATAAGAAGCGAAAGATCGCTGTTCGGTTCTCCTAATAGTCTTTCAAGCTGTCTGTAAAAGAAATCGGCGTAATCTCTGTAATCTGCGGATACTCTTTTTATTACATGATCGAAACAAGCGTCGCGTTCAAGTCCGGGTCTGTATGCCCGACTGCCAGATCGAGCTCTGCTTCAAGGTCGCCGGTTACCTGCTGAAGTTTTTTGAAATCGAATCAGCAAATTGGTTTTTGTTTTTTTTCCATGGGTGTGCCAACCAACCCAAAGTCGATTTTCGTCATCTTTAAGCGTTCTCAGCATGCCACGTCTAATTTGCAACTGCCAAATCCACTTATGACGTCTTAAGCGCTTGACTCATGACCTTACGCCTTAAATAATGCCAGCGCTCCGTTAAG
>DATNOG010000183.1:0-2434 GCA_035601415.1 Pyrinomonadaceae bacterium
CCGAAGATCACCCAGTCGCCGTGCGATGTGCCCATGAACAGGAGCAACGGCAACGATAGCCAGGCATTAGTCCGTGAAGCAATGAACGCCTGACGCGCCAATTCAGGCGGCGCGGCTGGCCCAGTGCCGGCAGTGGCCGCTAGTATCCGTTTGTTGTTGGGCCAGATAATGCCCCAAACATTCAGCATCATAAGGATGCCGTAGGCGCCACCAATCCCAATCGAGTACGTCTTGTTACTGGCAAAGCTTTCACCGGCGACGGTAAGCATCGCGTCGAAAAATCTCAGTAAGCCCCACGAGATAAACACAACCAGAATGAACATCACGATCGCAAAGACGCGTCCGTCCTTAATTAACGCCGGGACTTTCTTGATAATCACAAATTCGACGATAAACAAAACAATCGGGTAGGTTAGCCACGCGAACAGGACCCACCAAAGGTTGATTTTGCCGCCGCCGATGTTGTTCGCATTGGTGACGTCTGTCTTAAGGGTGTACATCGCAAAATAGGCAAGGCCCACAAGCACAGTTACCACTGCACCCCAGCGAAAATACCAGAGCGCACGGCCCAATAGATCCGGATTCACCTTTTTCTTGGTGTCAGGATCGAGCGCTTTCTGAAAAGGCACGTTGACTAGATTGAAGAAATAGAGCAAGCCAATCCAGGTGATGCCGGCAACAAAGTGAAGCCAACGCAAAATGATGCGCGTGAGCGCAACGCTGTCAGGCGGATGAAAGAGATCCTGAAACATAGCCATACTGATGGGGAGATGAACAGTCGACTCGATTAGCATATGACCTCCGTAGTACGACAGGCATTCTTGCCTGTCGCTCGCCGATGAAAGTTCACGGGACAGACAAGAATGTCTATCCTACTTTGTTCTGATTACGCGCGCAGGTTACACCCAGAAGCTTGCCGACGCAATATTCTTATGAGCTGCTCTATTAATCCAACGGCCGTGGTCCGGCGTCCATTCCTCTGATGCTCGCCTGATTGATGACTTTGACTTTCAGCTCGTCCTTAACGCGAATCTGGCAAGAGAGCCGAATATGATCGGCGAGCTCAGCTTCCATCGCTAAACGGTTTTGCTCCAACTCTCCCATCCCGCCGGGATCACCCTCGAGCACTTCAACGCGGCAGGTAGTGCAGCGCGCATTGCCGCCGCAGCGATGCAGAATGTCGATGCCTGCATCTTCGATGGCGAGCACCAGTTTCTTTCCCTCGGGCGCTTCAATTACCTGCGTGCCAGTCGCAGTTTCAGCTTCAATCTTCGGCATTAGTTCGACTCCCAAGTTTTGATTTGATTGCGGAATGAATTTGTCACAACTGAGAGACTTGAGCAAGTGGATCAAAAAGAGCGGGGTGAACCCGCCTTCCCGACCTTGAGATTTTTGGAGTTGTCGCAGGCTCTACGGTTGAAAGCGGCAGGTTTACCCCCGCTCTTGATCCAGAACCAGCTCCATGAAGGTCGCGCCTGCAACCGGGTTCTGGTAGTAAGGGGCTATTTCCTGGAAGCCGAGCGAGTGGTACAGCGCGACAGCCTGCTCCATCTTACCGGGTAATGTGTCCAGCCGAACGCGCTGGTAACCAAGAGAGCTGGCTTCCGCGATCAACTTCACGGTCAAAGTTCTGCCCAACCCGAAGCCGCGAAACGCCGGCCGCACGTAGAGCCGTTTCATCTCGCCTATTCCGTCGCCAATTTTGCGCAGCGCTACACAACCCCTCACTTTGTCGTCTTCCGCGGCAAGAAACAAACGACCGTTTGGCGGCGCATAGTCGCCCGGCAAGCCTGCCAGTTCTTTATCGAAGTTCTGAAAGCAGAGATTGATCCCCAACCAGGCGGCGTATTCTTCAAACAACCCCCGCGCCTGATTCACCTCTTCCATTGAACTGGCCTGAATTAACTTCATTGAGTGTCGCAAAAACAATAACGCGCACGCGAAAGCGGCTCGTGTCTTTTGCAAGACGATCGAGCCGCTCTCCAGCACCGCGTCATATGTTGGACAGACTTTCCAGTCTGTCATCCGTTCTGGACAGACACGAATGTCTATCCTACTGGCTTACGCCGTAAACGACGTTCCGCAACCGCAACTGCCCGTCGCGTTTGGATTCGTAAACGTAAAGCCCGAACCCATCACACCGGTGACATAGTCGATCTTCACGCCGTTCAGGTACTGGCCGCTGAACATATCCACGAAGAGTTTCACTCCGCTTTGATCAAGAACAAAATCGCCTTGTCGTGATTCCTCTTCGATGTTCAGGCTGTATTGGAAACCCGAACAGCCACCCGGTACAACGCGCACGCGCAGGCCGGCAGTTTCCGGTAGACTCTCTTCGCTTGCCATAAACTTTTTGATCTCGCCTATCGCGGCTTCGGTGACATCGAGTGTCATCGCTGGAGCATTCGGGGTTACGCCGGTTGTCCCAGTTGAG
>DATNOG010000184.1:0-7891 GCA_035601415.1 Pyrinomonadaceae bacterium
TCGAGAAATTGCCGCCGCGACACACGCTCCACTTGGAACGGTAAAGACGCGACTCGAACTGGGGTTGCAAAAACTGACTCACGCCCTGAGACCGCTTCGGCAAAAAGTATGACGCGGCCGCGAGGAGCGGCCGCATCGGAACGCAATTTTAAACGACGACTACGGGCTCGGCGAAGTGTTAACATTAACTTCGGTTTTCTCCTGCTTGGTCGCCGCGGCTGGAGGTTGATTGATCACTGTCGTGCTTTCTTTCTTCTCTGCGGGCGGATTAGTCACGGTAGTTTCCTTTTGTTCGCAAGCCGCCAACAGTGCCACGCCGGCAAGTAGACAGATGTATTTTTTCATACAAACGATTCGTATTTCACTGCAAACTGGCTGCCTTTTCTGGCCCGTAGTGCGTTCAACACAAAGGGTCTCGCCGTCATCCCGCGGGTGGAGCGGCGGCGGTAACGGGTTCAGGTTTTTCCACCGGCGACCGCTTGATTGAGAATCAGCCGACGCGTGCATCATTTTGCCTGAAGAGGCAACTGATTCCGGCTCCATGCGCGAACCATTTACCAGTATGAACAAACTACGATTGAAAGGCAGCTGGAACGAAGTGAAAGGGAAACTGAAACAGAAGTACGGACAATTAACGGATAACGACCTTGCTTTTGCCGAAGGCAAGGATGAGGAGCTTCTTGGCCGGCTTCAAAACCGGATCGGCAAATCCAAAGACGAGCTGCGAAGGGAGATCGAAAATCTATAAATCTACGCCAGGAGCCCGCGACGCCATTGGCGCGCTGCCGGATTACAATTCGCGAACTTGTGATATATTTTGTCGATGCAAACTCCTGAGATTACCGCCTATTTGAAAACCTATTGCGGCTGGAGCGCCGGTGTGCGCGCTGTGCTGGCCAAATACAACCTTCCATACACCGAAAAGGACATCATCCAGAACCCGGCATTCCGGTGGGAGATGGAAACCAAGAGCGGACAACCACTTTCGCCTTGTATCGAAATTAACGGGCATATGCTTGCCGACATCAGCGGTGAAGAAGTCGAGCGCTACTTGATTGATAACAAACTCGTCCAGTCGAGTGATGCCGCGACAGACGTTCCAACCAACGCGCCTTGTGCAACTGAGCAACACGAAGGCGTGGTGAAGCTCAATCTGTAGGGCGTTTGCCTCGTTCGCTCCCGCTTGCTCGGCCTTCGGCCTGCCCGTCTATGTCGCTCGGCGCCCGCCGACTCCATTCTGTGAACTCCGAAAGCATTCGGAGCTGACGCAGACGCCCTACAGTTTCTGTCGTCTCAGACGACCATTCACTTTCGTGTAACGAATGTACGGCTAGATTGTCGCGTTCTCTAGCCGATGAAATTTTTTGCCCGTCTTCGATCCCGAAAGAAAGGCGGCAGCATTCTTTTGCGATACGGCTGGAAGATCACGCTGCTCATTCTGCTATTGGGAGCAGGCTTTGCCGTTTTTCTTTTCTACGGCACATGGGCGCAAACGTTCGACATGAAGAACGTCGGCGAAATGCCGGAACGAAACACCGTTTACGATGTCGATGGAAAGATTTACAGCCGCCTCGCCGGCGCCAATCGTCTCAAGGTTTCGCTGAGTGAGGTCTCTCCGTTCTTCATTGCCGCGGTGCTGGCGCGCGAGGATACTCGCTTTTACGAACACAAAGGCATTGATTGGCGCGGAATTTTGCGCGCGTTGGTGCGCGACATCACGAGCGGTTCAGCCAAGGAGGGCGCCAGCAGTATCACGCAACAACTCGCACGCAATAGTCTGCCGCTCGGTGGCCGCACCCTCAGCAGAAAAGTATTGGAAGCAATGGTGGCGCTGCGCGTCGAACGCCAGTTTACCAAACAGCAGATTCTCGAGCTTTACGTAAACCGCATTTATTTCGGCACCGGCTGCTATGGAGTCGAAACAGCCTCGCAACTTTATTTTGGCAAAAACGCCTCAAAGCTGAATCTCTCCGAAGCAGCGCTCCTGGCTGGGTTAATCCGAAGCCCAAACCGGTTTTCGCCGCTCAAGAATCCTGAAGGCGCAGCGAGGCAGCGAAATGCAGTTCTGGATCGGATGGTCGCATTAAAGAAAATCTCGCTGCAGCAGGCCGAAGAGGCGAAAAGCATAAAAATCGTGACGCACCCCAAGCGAATTTCCCAGATCCAGGAGAATTATGCGATGGACGCAGTCCAACGTGATTTGAATCAGTTGTTGACGCAGGACCAGATCGACAATGGCGGGCTCTCGATCTACACGACGCTTGATCCCACAGTGCAAAATTCCGGGCAGGACGCGCTCGAGAAGCAACTCACGAAGATCGAGCATCAATCGAATTTCCATCATCCGCTCAAAGCAGATTACAAGCCGCCTGAGAACGGAGAAGGGGATTCCTCCATGCCTTACCTGGAAGGCGCGGTGGTTGTAATTGATAATGCCAGCGGCGGGATTCGCGCGCTCGTCGGCGGGCGGGATTACGCGCAAAGCAAATTCAACCGCGCGCTGGCCCCGGCAAATCGGCAGGTTGGTTCCGCGTTCAAGCCGTTTGTTTACACCGTTGCGTTCAGCCACGGTTTGTTGCCGAGTACAGCGATCAGCGATGGCCCGATTCAGCCCGGCGAAATCGACGGCGCAGGAAGTTGGTCCCCGGCAAATTCCGACGGCACCTATGGCGGCACCATGCTTTGCTCGTACGGGCTCATCCATTCACGCAACACCATGAGCGTGCGCGTTGGACAATTCGCCGGACTTGACGCCGTGCAAAAAGTTGCGAACGACCTCGGCATTTCTCAAAACGTCCCGCACGGTCCGGCAATCTACATCGGCTCATTCGAGACAGACCTGAAAGATCTTACTGCAGCGTATTCTATTTTTCCCAACGCCGGAGTGCGAAAGCAAGCTTACATCATCGAGCGGATCGACAATCAGCAGCACAAACCAATTTATCTCGCCGCGCACATCACGAAACCAGCCTTGGACCCTGGCGCCGCCTGGATGACGTCGCGATTGATGGAAGAAGTTCTAACCCAGGGCACCGCCGCCAGCGCGCGTTCACTTGGATTGAAATTGCCTGCGGCAGGCAAGACCGGTACCACCAATGACTACAAAGATGCTTGGTTTCTTGGTTACACCAGTACGTTGACTTGTGGCGTGTGGGTCGGATTCGATCAGCCGACAACCATTATTCCACGCGGTTACGGTGCTGCGCTCGCATTGCCGGTTTGGGTTCAAGTCATGAACAAAGCGGCACAACATTATCCAGCCGAAGCGCTGCAGCCCACCATGCAATTACAACACACGACCGTCTGTTCGATTTCCAGCCAACTTGCCACCACCGGCTGCATGGGGGCAGGGACTGCTTACGATATTGATTTGCCCACGGACAAGGTACCCACCGCCGCCTGCCAGGTGCATGGGGGTGCGCAATGGCCGTTTGCACAACAACCGCCGGGTGTTCCTCAAAACCCGTCAACTCTTCCCGGTCGTTTCCTCAGATCTTTCAGGAGGCTTTTTGGCGGGCGATAATGCCTGTCATCCCGAGCCTGTGCAGACGGCGAGGGATCTCACAACCGAAGCATAGAATCCACAACCAAAGTGGTGTTGCGCAAACGTCGAACTACCAACATTCAACGCTCACCCTGAATAAAGAAGAGCGGGTGAGGGGAATCGAACTATAGATTCGCTTCATTTACAGTGGTAAATCGCCGAAAGTCATAACCATTCGCGATATGAAGTCATAACAGAAGAACAGAAAACCAACCATTCTGGCAATGCCCCACCGGACTAGGAAATGCAAGCGAATTGCACTGTTTCACCGTCGTATCCTGCGGCAAGAGGCACCATCCGAAACTGAAGCTTGTAGTGGGGACGTTTTTCCGTCATAACCTCGGCTCATGAAAAGTTGCTTTCTTACCCTCAGTTTGGCTTGTGCCTTAGTTCTGACATGCCAGCTATCCGGCTGTCAGTCGCTCGCGACTTACAATCCCTGTGCGCCTGACCCGTACTACGGTCAAGGCGGTCTTTTTGTCCGGGCACTTCCTACTTGTCAACCATATTCTAGCGTCGCGACATATACTGGGAAATAATCGCCGACAATCTAAAGAAGGCCGGTTGGAGCTTGGGCTGGGTCTCAGCCGTTGATTCCGATGGGGTAACGATCTGGATTGCCGGCGCACGCCGCCGTGACCCGAAAACGTTTCGTTGTGCGGGCGGATGAAAAGCTGACTGCGTTTGTGGAACTTCAATCGGCGGCGTTGACGCGTTCAGGTACTCAAAGCCGATGAGTGATGCTATCGGTGGCGGCGTCGATGAGTCCGATGGGGCACCTGCGTAGGCTGAGGACTTGGTGACGGCGTCAGTGTCGGTGTAGCTATCGGTATTGCTTTCATTACAAGCGGTTCTGTGGGAGTGCGCGTCAGGGATTGTTCCGGTGTCGGGCTTCGAAGTTGAGTAGATCGCGCCGTAGCGACCAATGAGTCCGTTAACACATCCAAGCGCCAAACGTATATACCTAATACGATTGTCAAAGCCACTAAGACGGCGGTCAGCCAAGCCGTCACTATCGCAAGGAACTTGATCCATCGGGAATCATCCATGCGAAAAACATAAATGACGAACCGCTTGCTGCCAAAATCAGACAACGGCAGCGACGCCTTATTATCACAATCGACTCACCACTCTTTGAAATCGCCCTTGTGCTCGTGCGCCGCGATCACGTTGCCAGCCGCATCGTAAACGCGAATCACGGCATCATGTGAGCGGCTGCAAGATTTTGCATATCCAAATATCGATTTTTGCATCCGTCGAGACATGTGTTGGCGAAGCAAAGATACTCTATGAAAAAATTGTTCCTTGGTCTTGCGATGTTGTTTCTCTCGCTGGTGATGGCTGGTGCCGCCGAGCAGGATACCGTAAATCGCTGCGCCATAATCATTGACCAATTTCAGCGAATGCCCGAGAAAGCAATTCCAAGAGAGGTGCTACGGTATGCAAAAGGGCTCGCCGTGATGAGTGTGGTCAAAGTAGGATTTATTTTCAGCGCCAAAGGCGGACAAGGTATCGTGGTTGCTCGCACGCCTCACGGCTGGTCTGGCCCGTCATTTATCGCCACAGGTGGCGGGGGATGGGGTCTTCAGGCCGGTGCCGAAGTGACCGACTTCGTGATCGTCCTTAACAACAACGCTGCCGTGCAGGCATTTTCTCGCGGAGGAAACCTGACCGTCGGCGCGGACCTCAGCGCTGCGGCTGGTCCGGTGGGCCGCACTGCAGCAGGCGCGGTGATGCCAACAGCGGCCGTTTACACCTATAGCAGAAGCAAAGGCCTTTTTGCTGGCGTGTCACTGGAAGGCGCAGTGATCGGAACACAAAGGCAATCCAATTTCAATTATTACGGCCGGCCTGTCAGAGCCGATTCAATTTTGAGTGGTACCATAAAGCCGCCCCCGGGCGCTGCCGCACTGCGTCGCGTGCTTGGTCCCTAAGGCGTTAAACAAACTCATTGAAATCGCCCTTGTGCTCCTGCGTTTCGATCACGTTGCCAGCGTCATCGTAAACGCGAATCACGGCATCATGTGATCGGCTGCGATGCTTCGCATATCCGATAGCATTCACGACGGCATCCGGCCCGGCGTCGCATCGGAGATGAGATCAAAGCCGCGTTTATCTTTGCGCATGGACGGCGACGCGCCAGCGGCGTGAATGAGCAGCGTCGGTGCGTTGCGTTGAGAGCGCGTTAACCTGACTATAGGACGATAAAATGAAAAGCACAGACAAAACACTAGATGCGACAATCGGAACACTGACAGGGAATGAAGCGCGCGCGATTATCCGCGCGGCGCTAGGGTTGCGACGGAGCGTGCCGATTAACAAAGCAAAAAACGATGTGATTCGCGCTCTACAAGACGGCCAGCGTTGCGGCATTACGAAAAGATCAATCGCGGCAACGCGACGGACGGACACAAAAAGGTCCGCCGCTGGCAGGAAGGCGATCCAGACAATGCGTAGGAAAGCGGGTGACGCTTATTTGTCTGGACTAGGGCGAAAAGCGGCAGGCGCAAAGCGTCGCAATCGCAAGAAGTAAGAGCGACGCAATCTTGGCGGTCGCATTGAAATTTCCCACGGAGTTAATCGTCAAGGGCAAGCGCATATTACGCCGACGGCAATAGTGTCACCGCGATCCCGCAAAACGGGCGGGGCGTTTCGAACATTTTCCATTGATCCGCAGTCTGCGAGCATCAGCCCAACGATCAACATCAGTATTGTTTTCATTTGTGCTTTCCTTTGTTGATTGTGGCCGGACAATTCGCACCCAGCAACCAAAAACGATTCTGGCGCGATCCTGTGAAGCGGGCCGGGCATTTGGGCAATGGTCTCACTGCGCCCATCGTGGCGTGGTCTCACTTTTCTGATTTACCTATGAGGAAAATCTCTGTCTACGTTCAAATCCTAGCGAGTCAGTGCCCACAGCGACGTGACGCACAACCTGCTCACACGCCGTCGCACGTCTGTGCATTGGTTATGACTGCACGCCACATTCGGTTATGACTGAGGCGAGGTTTTAGGTCGTTTTCAGCTATGAAAACTAGCGGGTGAGGGGAATCGAACCCCCGTGGGCTTACCGGGCGCCTGAAACAAGATAGTTCCCAGGTAAAATATCACATTCAAACCTCTTTGACGTTACCATCCGTTGTTACTATTGTTGTTACCGATGGCCAGCATCCGAAAGCATCCCCGGAGCCCATTCTGGGTTGCTTGCTTCACCGATTCCAACGGGACACGAACTACTCGATCCTGCAAGACCGAAAATCGGAACCTCGCAATTAAGATGGCGATAGAGTGGGAAACGGCTGCCCGCCGCGCACGTGATGGCAAGTTGACAGAAGCTCAAGCTCGCAGCGTCATAAACTCGATCATGGAGCATGCCGGTCAGGAGCCGGTGACCTTTTACAAAACCCGCCAATGGTTGAATGAATGGATTGGAGACAAGAAGATCTCAAGTCGGCAAGCGACAATTCTAAAATATGAACCCGTCATCCGGCGTTTCTTAGAGCACATCGGAGTGAAAGCGGACGGAGGTTTAGCGAACCTCACTCCAGCAAATATTCGGTCTTTTCGTAATCTGTTGCATCAGGAGGGCCGCGCTGCCCGGACCGTCAATCAAATTGTATCAAAGGTGCTTTCGGCCCCGTTGGCCAAGGCAGTATCGCTCGGCTACATGCCCGTGAATCCGTGCAAAGCGGTTGAACCGCTCAAAGAAACGCAAACGGAAGCGGGCGTTTTCTCGATCGATCAGATTGGGGCGCTCTTGAAAGTATCGCCAAGCCAGGATTGGACCGGGTTGATCCTGGCAGGCTTTTACACCGGTCAGCGGCTCGGCGATCTCGTTCGACTTACATGGCGCCAAGTGGATTTGCCTAAACAAATGATTTTCATCGACCGGCAGCAGAAGAGCCAATCGGGTGTCGCGATTCCTATCCACCAAGATCTGATGGATTATTTTCTTGCGCGGCCCTCATCTGACGATCCTGACGAACCGGTTTTTCCTTCGCTTTGTTCGCGGGCAGGTGGCGGCCGGAATGGCCTTAGTGAAGCGTTCAAGCGAATAATGGTGAAGGCGGGGATCCCACTCACCAAGCGGCTCGAATCTGCTGGAGGGGTGGGCCGGGGACGGAACAAATTAAGTTTTCACTCCCTCCGACATTCATTCAACAGTGCCCTGGCCAATGCCGGCGTGTCACAGGAAATCCGTCAGAAGTTGACCGGTCACCGGGATGCAGAGACCAATAAAGTGTACACCCATCTCGATTTTCCAATACTTAAGGAGGCGGTTGAGAATGTCCCGTCTGTTACAAGCAGGGTTACGGCTATTGGTAAGAAAGGGCGGCGCCGCAGACC
>DATNOG010000185.1:0-55011 GCA_035601415.1 Pyrinomonadaceae bacterium
ATCACTTTTACTGGCACGCGATACACGCGACCGGAGTCGCTGATAGTAACCGCAAGAGTCTTGCCAACCTCCAGCGGCTGCGTGCGCAGGAAATAAATCGCTGACAGGATGTCGTAGACCTGGCCGGTAAAAGTTGTGGTGACACTTCGAGCGCCAACCGCGGGGTTGTTTGGATCGCGCTCCACCCAAACCAGCTTGCCGTTCGCCTGATCGAAAAGTATTTCGCTTTCACGCAGCCGTTTGCCTTGTTCGTCGATGCGTTTTGTTTTTTGAACAGTGAAGGAGACAGGTTCGACGGTCGATTCCATTCGCTCATGAAAATGCAGGTTGAAGAGCCTGCTGAAAAACCCGCGGCTCGAAATATCGCCGGTGAGTTTCAAGGCATAAGCACTCGTTGCCGGTTGCGGACTGGCGCCATCTGACTTTTGACTTGGTTCGCGCGTGGCAGTGAAACGAAAGTCTGCGACGTCTACTCTCTTCAACAGCAGGCGAGAGAATTCTCCGACGTAAATCAACTCTTCGCTGGGCTCGAATGGATGCGCGTATTTGGCGGCGCGGCTCTGCGCCGAAACGCATAACGCGAACGCCGGCAGCAGAAACAGCAACGCCGGCAGCTGGAGTCTTGGAGGCAGTAATTTCATTTCCAGTAATACGCTTTGAAAACCAAAAGTCCCCACGCGATTAGGAGACCGAGCGCTGCCTCGTACTCGCGGTACCGCATGTAAAGGCTTGGATC
Source organism: Pyrinomonadaceae bacterium (assembly GCA_035601415.1). Classification (GTDB taxonomy): domain Bacteria; phylum Acidobacteriota; class Blastocatellia; order Pyrinomonadales; family Pyrinomonadaceae; genus PSRF01. Next base: position 737 of record DATNOG010000185.1, read on the forward strand.
GAATTCAGTCGTGTCGTCAGTTTTGCGATACGCAGTGAACCTGGGAAAGAACATGGGCACCGCGCGCGAATAGTTACGAAAATCTTCGCCAAAGTACTGGTCCATGGTCGCGGATTCGACGCGCATGACCGGCAAATAGATGCCCAGAAACAACACCCCGAACAGAACGCCCAGGAGCCAACGGCCGGCGCCGATGGTAAAGCCAAGGCCGAGTATGAAGCTTCCGAGATAAAGCGGATTTCGCGTGTACGCGTAGGGCCCGGAGATAGCAAGAGCAGAATTCTTTCGGATGTGACCGGCGGCCCAGGCCCGAATCAACAGCCCCAGGATTGAGACCCCCGCGCCAATCAAGAGCGTGGCCGGTAGGGGACGTGCGAATAAGATAAAAAGCGCTGCACAAAGAAATCCGAGCGGCACGCGCCAACGCTGAATCCATGTTCCGCCTCTACGCAATCGGTTTCTCCCTGAAGAGGCAAAAAGCGACGCAGTGTTTAGCGCCCCAAGGCATGACTAGCGAGGTCAAGTCTTTTCGGATTAGCTGTACAGATTTTTGGATTGCAAGTAGTCGGGGCAATGAACTTCGGATGGCTGTTGCTCGTTCGCAAGGGAACCCAAAAACACGACGCGCGCCGGAAAGGCGCGCTATTGCTGGCGATTTGGGTAATAAATCGAAGGCCGAGGCGCGAAGCCGACGTAACTGCTGGCGCGGTGCCCGCAGCGTCTCCCCAGACATCAACCCACGCCTCAGGGCCTTCGTGCCGACTTCGATGAGCCGAGCTAAAATCGGGTTGTCTCTAAAAATTTTTGCAGCGTGTTGTTCTTCAACCCGGAAAACCGATGCGCTGGATAAAGCGTTATGCATTGACCCGAGTACCTTTGCCGAAACAAAAGGGGACAGGCAGGAATGCCTGTCCTACTTGAAGCGCTTGAGCATTTCTGAAGTCGAATGATTTTTTGGATCGCCGACGATCGCTACGCGACCGCCAAAAGATCGTACCACATCGCGCTCTGGAACCGTTTCCTCGGTGTAATCCGTACCCTTCGCATGAATGTCAGGCTGGATGGCAAGCAGCAGTTGCTCGACAGTAGGCTCGTCAAAAATGGTTACCAAGTCAACGACTTCGATTGAAGCCACCAACTCGGCGCGATCATGGTCGGCAAGGATCGGACGGCCAATTCCCTTCAACGCCCTCACCTGCGCGTCGGCATTGATAGCCACAACCAGGACATCCCCAAGCTCGCTTGCACCCTGCAAATAGCGAATGTGTCCCGCGTGCAAGACATCGAAACACCCATTCGCGAAAACGATTTTTTGTCCTGCTTCTTTCGCTGCACGGATTCGCGCGATGAGGGAAGGGCGATCGAGAATTCGCGGGGCGACGTCCAGCATTCCGGATTCTTCGGCAGTCATTAGTTAAGACAATTCTGAGTGCAGCACAGAGTGCTCGAGTTCCTCACGCACGACGGAGGCAGTGCCGCGCTTCATGATCACCAAGCCGCCGGCGTAATTTGCCAGTCGCGCGGCGTCAGGAAAGGACGAATCAGAAGCGAGCGCGAGGGCATAGGCAGCAATGACCGTGTCACCTGCGCCAGTGACGTCGACTGGCTCATGAGACCCGACTGCGTCGATGTGAATTGCGGGGACGCCATCTTCCAACAACATCATTCCGTGGCCGCCGCGTGTTACCAGCAACGCGCGATATCCCAATTGTTCCCGCAACTCTTCGGCAGCCGATTCCAGTTCAGCAATGTCTCCAATTTGTTTTCCCAGTAGTTGTTCAACCTCGTCTTCATTCGGGGTTGCCGAAGTAAAGGCGGCAAAACTTGAAAGTCGAAAACGCGAGTCAGCCAGCAAAGGTATTTTCCTCGCCGCCACTACGTCTCTTGTAAACGCGGCCATCTCAGCGTCCGCGACGCCGTAGTTGTAATCTGAGACGATGACTGCATCCACTGACTGCGCCTGTTCGAGTACTGTCTCGCGCAGTTTTTCGCGCACCGAGGCGTCTGTCAGGCGTTCTCCTTCGTAGTCGATTCGAATCACCTGCTGGCGCGTCGAGTGTAATTGCCCGGCGAGTATGCGAACTTTGGTAGTTGTGCGCAGCGCGTTTGAGACCAGCAGTCCCGTCGTATCAACACCCGCACCGTTCAACTTCTCGGTCACCGCTCGACCCGCTTCGTCGTCACCTTTAATGCCGATCAAAGAAACCGCCGCGCCCAACGATGCAAGATTCATGGCGCAGTTTGCCGCGCCGCCCGGAAGTGTTTCGGTATGTTCGTGGCGCAGTATGAACACCGGCGCTTCACGCGAAACTCGATCGATCGCGCCATACACAAACTGATCGGCAATTAAATCGCCGATCACCAGAATCCTTCGATCGCCAAAGCGTCTGACAATACTTATCAACCGCTCCTGCAAGAGTGTTCGCTCAACGGTCAAAATGTTTTCCTCGAAGTGGACGTCGCTAGGTCATGATTACAAATCAAACTAACAGCTTCCAGCAAATCTTCCGCAACCAGGGCGGGCTGCATGGCCCAGTTGTCGCGTTGATGTTCCCATTCTCCGCGCCCATAACCGCTCAGCACCAACGCAGATTTCACACCGGCGTTAGCGGCTAATTCTATATCGCTATAACGATCGCCGACCATCCAGCTGTTTGCCAGGTCAATGTCTAAGTCGCGCGCAGCGCGCAACAAAAGTCCCGGCTTTGGTTTGCGGCAGTCGCAATCGAGTCGAAAGGGAGGTTCACCTACCGATGGATGATGGGCGCAATAGTAAATCGCGTCGAGCGTGGCGCCGCTGGCCTCGAGTTCTTCACTCATGCGCTTGTGAATGGCTTGAACCATCTCTTCGGAAAAATATCCGCGCGCAACACCGGCCTGGTTTGTGATGACGATGGCAAGGTAGCCATCTTCATGTAATTGCTTGAGCGCCGCAGCCGAATATGGAAATAAGCGAAAGCGCGACAGGTGGTTTATGTAACCCACTTCTTCAGAGATAGTGCCATCGCGATCGATGAAGACTGCTCGTTTCATTTTACTTGTCCGACAAACCCAAGTTTGTCGCTTCTCTTCGTTGACGACCTTGAGTGTTCGCAAGTCGCGGGCTGAGGTTTGTTGGCCAGCACCTCGCTCGCGTGTGCGAAAACTTCATCTGGCGTAATAGCCGTCATGCAGCGATGATCAATCGGGCAATCGCGCAGCATGCACGGCGCGCATTCCGGCGGATGACGAATAATTTCGGCGAATGGAGAAAAAGGCCGCGTGGTCAAGGGATTTGTAGGTCCGAAAATCACCAGCGTCGGACGTCCCAATGCAGCTGAAATATGCGCCGGGCCAGTGTCGTTGGTAATTAACAAACTAGTGACGCTGAGCACTGCGACAACTTCAGCAATATCAGTTTGGCCGGTCAGCATAATAGGCTTGTTATGCATGCGATCGGCGACTTGCCGCGAAACATCCAGTTCTTCTTTGGAACCTATCAGCAGTATCTGCGCTCCCAGCGTATCGACGCAGCGATCGGCAAGGACAGCGTAGTTTTCCACGGGCCAGCGCTTGGCGCGACTGTTTATCGAGCCGGGACACAGCGCAATTACGGGCCGGTCTTCGTGGACGCCATGGCGCTGGAGAAGAGAGCGCGCTTCGTCCTTCCGAACATCGGAAACCTCGAGCGAAGCATCGGGTTGTACGTCGAGAAATGTTTGTTGCTGGGTGAACAGCCATTCGAGCTCGGCAACAATCCTCAAGTAGTAAAAAATCTCGTGCCTGGTGCTGCGCCATTCGGGCTGCTCAATCGCATTTGTCAGTAAACGAGCGCGGCCATCAGCTGCATATCCAATTCGTACTGTAATTCCCGCGAGCGCTGCAACGAGCGCCGACTGGAATGAATTTGTTAGCAGGATGGCCAGATCAAATCGTCCTTTGCGCCACGCACGCACCTGCTGAAAAAAGGAACGGATACCGCGCCCATCATTGATCTGCAATTCATCAACGAACTCCGCGCCGACAAATAAGCCTTTCGCCCAGGAACGTGTAGCCAGCGTGATGTGTGCATCCGGAAACAGCCTTCGCAACTCGCGCAACGCCGGCAGAGTCATCATCGCGTCGCCAACCCAGTTGGTGCCTCTGACGACTATGCGCTTGATGTTGTTTGCGTTCGGTTCGGTCATCTCTTAGAAATCAGAAGATTTTCCATTTTCCATTTATCATTTCTCATTTGCCATTTAAGCGACTCTTTTCGGCCAGCCAAGCAGTAGCGAGAAAACTTTTGAGATGGCTCGATGCGAGTTAGCGAATGAAAAATGGAAAATGGAAAATGACAAATGGAAAATCTCTCTTTTCTTTCTCGCCGTCGATGATTAATCTCGCGCCTAAACAACGACAGGCAGGAATGCATTTCCTGCTACAGCAAGCTGCGCAGTCCTTCCTCGATTCCTATTTGGGGTTGCCAGCCGAGCTGTTCGCGAATCTTTGTTATATCCGAAACATAACGAACCGGAACATTCGGCGGCAACGGTCCTTCGTCAACAATTCTCGGTTCAAGTTCAATTAGTTTGCCAGTCATATCGACCAGTTCTCGCAAACTTGTCGAGTTTTGTACGCCGCCGCCGAGATTATACAGACCCGAAGAGTGTGCGGAATCGATGAACGCCTGGCAGGCCCGGGAAAAGTCGTCGACGTGCAGAATGTCGCGGACGGGCTGCCCGTCTAATGGCAGACCAATGGTCCAACCGCGCTTCACTGATTCCACGTAATGGGTAACAAAACCTGATTCATTGCCCTCGGAAGTCCGCGCATAAACCGTAGCCATGCGGAAAATGCAAGCGCGCACATCGTTTCGTCGCGCGAAGTATTCGACGTAGCGCTCGCCAATGAGCTTGGACCACTCCAACGCTGTCTGGCCGCAGTAGTCAGTTGAACAAGTTTCCGGAACCAGGGGCTGCAGGTTTGCGTGTGAACCGTAAACGTCTTTGGTCGAAGCGTAGATAAAGGCAGCGTTGGGCTTGAGGTTCTTTACGACGTTCAGCGCGCCTTCAGCATTAGTGCGAAAACAAAGCTCAGCGGCCTGGGGGTCTTTATCGAGATGGGCGGCGAGATGAATTACGGCGTCGTAATCAGCCACCATTTTGACGTCTTCCTCGTCAAGAATGTCGTGGCCGGTGCGCCGCGAGAAATCGTCAGCATTAAAGAAGCGGCAAACGTGCGTGCCCAGATAGCCACTGCCGCCGGTAACGAGAATTTTCATCTAACAAGATCAACCGCCAGGCCCCTGGCCAGCGCGTCCAGTTTCATTAAGGATTCTGTGTGGCCAATGGCGATGAGAATGTCGCCGCTGCCGATGGCCGCATCGCCGCTCGGGTTAAAAAGAATTTGACCATCGGCACGCCGGATACTTACGACGACGATGTCGAGCTCGGAACGAATGTTCGTCTCGCTTAATTTTCTCCCCACCAATGGTGAAGCCTCGCCAACCTTGAGTTCTTCAAATGCAAGTTCCAACTTATTAGCTGTAATCGAGCCGATGAAATCGTCGACGGCGGGCTTAGTCAACGCCATTGCCATGCGGTGCCCGCCAATGATCGTCGGCGCAACAACTCGATTGGCGCCCGCGCGAATCAGCTTGGCTTCCGCCTGCTCTTCGGCGGCGCGCGCGACAATGTGTAAATTGGGATTCAAATCGCGGGCGGTAAGTACGACGTAAACGTTGTCTGCATCGTTGGGCAAGCAGGCGGCAAGCCCGCGCGCCACTTCAACGCCCGCCTCTCTTAAAGTCTCTTCAAGCGTCGCATCGCGCACCAACACGATCACGCCAAGGTCGATGAGGCCGGCAACTCTTTGGCTGTCTCTTTCGATGACAACAAAGTCTTCGTTGCTATTCAGCAGCGCGCGCACCAGGTGCGACCCAACGCGTCCCGCGCCGCAGATGATGAAATGATTTCTTAGCTTGCTCATTTTTCGCGACTGGCGCCGCTCGCCAAAGGTGGCGACCAACTCAGATTGAACTATCGCGTGCACCGTCGCCGTCAGCGCGTAAAGCACCACGCCCACCCCGGCGAGCATAAAAACCATCGCAAACAATCGCCCATTGCGCGTTGCTGGCGTAACATCGCCGTAGCCAACCGTGGTCACAGTTTGCGCCGCGGCATACAGGCTATCAAGTATCGACCACCCTTCGATCAGATGGAAGCCGATGGCCCCGCAGCCCATAGCAACAATGACGGCCAGAAGAGCAAAGAGGATGCGGCGATCGTTGCCTGTAAGCAAACGCGTTCGCGTTGGCAATAGACTCATAAGTTACGAATCGCATCTAAGGTGCAGCTAACTTTGGACGTTAGCTAAAGACAAACTTGCTGTCAATTAAGTGGACACCCTGAGTGCGAGAGGTTAGCATTTAAGCTACGAGGATGGACGAATGACCACAGCCCGAAGGACAATTGGACCAGCAAGGTCTATCGCCTGTCTTTTATGCCAGTAAGATACCCACCTGAAGGAAAGCCACCCGGAATCAGAGCGGGAAACGATTCTCGACAATCTCGCGTTGTAGCTTACACGCAACCGGATCCCAGTTTTGGCCGTCGCCTACTCCGCCGGCTTCTTAGCCCGCCAGTAATTATTCCGCTCGCCGCGATTGCCGTCATCGTCATTGGTTTCCTGATTTACTACTGGACCGTCTTTTCCGGGCGCATCGACAATCTACTGAAGGGCGAAGTCTTCACGCGCTCCGCCGGAATTTATGCGGCCCCAAAACAGCTTCATGTGGGACAGGCGATTAGCCAGGATCAACTGCTGGAACTCTTGAAGAGCTCCGGCTACGTAGAAAAAGCACAACAGGCGGACAAAGCCCGCGGCCGCTATACGGTCAGCAACGGCGCGGTTGAAATTGAACCAAGCGATAGTAACGTAGTCGATGGCCAGCGGCAGTTTCAGCACGTGCGCATCCAGTTTACGCGCACTGGAAAAGGTGTCACTGGAATCTCGGACCTCGACACGAATGCGAAACTGGATAAAGCGTGGCTCGAGCCGCAACTGATCAGCTCCGTAACCGGTCGCGACCGAGCTAAACGCAAGATAGTGGGCTACAACGATCTGCCGCCTCACCTGGTGAAGGCAATCGTGGTCACTGAAGACAGATCTTTCTTCGAACATTACGGAGTAAACCTTCGCGGCATTTTGCGCGCACTGGTGCGGCGCTACGACTCTGATCCCAATTCGCCGATCGCGCGGCAGGGCGGTTCCAGCATCACCCAGCAGTTAGTTAAGAACCTATTGCTTTCACCTGAGCGAACGCTGCGACGCAAGGTGGCTGAAGCCTACATGTCGATCATTCTCGAGACGCGGCTGTCGAAAGAGCAGATATTCGCGCTCTATGCGAATCAGGTTTACTTGGGCCAGCAATCGGGATTTTCTATAAATGGTTTTGGCGAAGCTGCGGACGCTTATTTCAATAAAGACGTGACCAATCTGACTTTGCCTGAATCGGCTTTTCTCGCCGGACTGATTCGCAGTCCCAATCGCTACAATCCGTATCACGATCTCGATACAGCCACTGCGCGCCGCAATCAGGTGCTGGATAATATGGCGGAAACGGGCGCGATTACCGGGGATGAAGCGGCCAAAGCCAAAGCCCAGCCGCTGCAAGTTGCCGCCACAAAGGGACGCATTGATATATCCGATGCTCCATATTTTGCAGACTACGTTCAGGGTCAGCTGGGTGACATCATTGCCGGGCCGGGCGCGGCGGAACACCTGCGCATTTACACCACCATCGATCTTGATTTGCAGCGCGCCGCTTACGCGGCCGTTACAAAACAGTTGGCGGTGCTGGACAAAATTGAAGCGAAACGCTTTGAGCCGGGAACGTTGCAAACCGCGTTGATTGCAATGAACGCGAAGACGGGAGAAATTGTGGCCATGGTTGGCGGCCGCGATTACGGCAAGAGCCAGCTCAACCGGGTCACCGATGCATACCGTCAACCGGGGTCATCGTTTAAGCCGTTCGTTTATGCGACGGCGCTCAACACTGCCTACGATCCCGTTCCTCGCGTTATCACGGCGGCGACCACTTACGTCGACGAGCCCAAGACATTCACTTATGACAATCAGGAATATTCGCCCGGTAACTTTGGCGACAAATATTCACACGCGCCCGTAACGCTGCGGGACGGGCTGGTCCATAGTTTGAACGTTGTGACCGTTGATGTGGCGATGGAGGTAACGATTGGTCGCGTGATGAATCTCGCAGCTAAAGCCGGTTTGCCAAAACCGGCGCACGCTTATCCGGCGATGGCACTCGGCACCAGTGAAGCCACCCCACTGCAAGTCGCCTCTGCCTACACCGCGTTTGCAACTCTCGGTACGCGTACTACACCCATCGCAATCAATCGCATCACCACCGGCACGGGTGTGACGATCGCTGCACTCACGCCGCAGAAGAACGAAGTGTTTCATCCGGACGTCGCTTATGTGATGACTTCGTTTATGAAGGATGTCGTGAATCGTGGCACAGCCGCGCCGGTGCGGGCGCGCGGGTTCAAGGCAAACGTCGCCGGCAAGACAGGCACGTCGCGCGATGGTTGGTTTGCTGGTTACACGCCGAACCTGGTTTGCGTAGTCTGGGTAGGATTTGACGACGGCTCACAACTTGGACTAACCGGAGCAAATTCAGCACTTCCGATATGGACCGACTTTATGCAGGTCGCATTGGCGCAGCATCCTGAGTGGCAAGGCGACTGGGCCATGCCCGCAGGCATTGAACAAATCGAGATTAATCCCAAGACCGGAGCACCAGCCGCACCGGATGATCCCGACAAGCGCGTCGAACTTTTCATTAATGGCACTTCGCCTCACGGCGCGGAGACTGTTCCGGAAGAGGAAGTCACGCCCGAGGAGTTACCGACGATCGAGCCCAGCGACGTCGTTCCTTTGCCGACCGTTGAGGCTTCGCCCAGTCCTTCACCTCACAAGCCAAAAAGCGAACTTCGTACTGGTGAGAGCGGACGATTGGAAGGCACTATAACTCTCGACATTGATCCAACTACGGGATTGATAGCGGTGGAGACGTGCCCGGTCATTCGCACCAAGACTTTTGTGCTCGGCACCGAGCCCAAAAAATATTGCGGCCCTGAATATCACCGGCAAGGCGCCTCGCCTCAACCGACGCGGCCACGCTTGACACAGCCTTGAAGTCACAATTTTGCAGTCTTCTCAAGCGCTGATCGAAGAGCTTCAATCGCTAGCGCCGCGGCGTGCTGTTTTCTTAAAGGTAGGCCACCGACCGCCTCGACAAGTTGCTTTCTGGTTACTTGTTTTGCTTCTCCAATAGTTTTGCCCTGAATCAATTCTGTTAACGCCGAGCCGCAGACCAGCACCGGTGGACAGCCATACGCCAGGAACCGTGCCGCTTGGATTGTTCCACCATCTATTTTCAGGGAAAGGCGCAGGCGATCGCCGCAAACAGGATTTGTTTCTTCGGCGACAACATCGGCGTCATCGAGTTCGCCACCGTTGCGCGGGTTGGTCAGGTGATCTTTGAAGATTTCGGAGTAAGGCACGAGCAGTTACTTAACGGCGACTGGTTCAAGTTTGCGGACACTATTTAGTGGAGAGAGTTGTCGAAGTTTTCCGACAACCTGCGGCAGGACTTCGAGCACGTCGGCAACATCCGCTTCAGTATTGTCTTTGCCAAAGCTGAATCGGATCGCGCCGCGCGCCAGCTCGTCGTTACGGCCCAGGGCGATAATTACTGGCGAAGGTTCCAGCGTTCCTGAAGAGCAAGCAGAACCAGTTGAAACTGCAATGCCCTGAAGGTCCAAACTAATCAATAACCCTTCGCCTTCGATGAAACGAAACGAAATGTTCGAAACGTGCGGCAGGCGTCGCGCAGGGTCGCCATTGAATACGATGTCATCGATGCGCTCGGTCACGCCGTTTTCAAAGGTGGTGCGCAGTCGCTCTTCATGTTCCGCGCTCTCGTTCATCTCCAGGCGCGCGAGTCTCGCAGCCTCGCCAAATGCAACGATGCCGGGCACGCCTTCTGTTCCGGCGCGTCGTTCACGCTCCTGGTGTCCGCCGAGGTTCTGTGGCGCCAGCCGCACCCCGCGCCGAACATAAAGCGCGCCGGTTCCTTTGGGCGCATAAAGCTTGTGCGCCGAAAGCGACAACAGATCGCAGCCCAGCGTTTCGACATTTAACTCGATGCGGCCGGCGGCCTGCACCGCATCTGTATGAAAGCAAAGTTTTCGCGTTGTTGGCTCTCGTTCCGCGCGCACTAACGCGCCAATCTCTTCGATGGGTTGAATAGTGCCGATTTCATTGTTGGCCAGCATGACGGAAATCAAAACCGTGTCAGGCCGCAAAGCCGCGCGCACGTCTTCCGCTTTCACAATTCCATTTTCGTAAACAGGCAGACGAGTAACTTCCCAACCGCGCTTTTCCAGTGCTTCACAAATGCCTCGAACAGATGAATGCTCGATGGCCGAAGTGATAATATGCCGCCCGTGTCCGGCGGTTGCTTCACAAACTCCGCGGATCGCCAGGTTGTTCGCTTCAGTGCCGCCCGACACAAAAACAATTTCGTTCGCCCGCGCGCCAATCAACGTGGCCACCTCGCGGCGCGCGCGGTCCACCGCCGCGCGGGCTTCCTGTCCAAAGCCATGCACGCTTGAGGCATTGCCAAACTTATCGGTCAGATAAGGCAGCATCGCCGCGACAACCCGCGGGTCCGCCGGCGTCGTGGCACTGTGATCCAAGTAGACTCTGCGATTTTCAGGCATTATTTGAAGTTGCGCGCGTCGCCAACCGTGCCAGTCGATTCAGCATCTGAATGCCGGCTCAATCACTGGCGCTGCGCGGCGTGTTTTGAGTCTAGGCGCGCACAAAAGGGCGGTCAAGCACGCTAACGACGCTTGTTTGCTGCAAGCGCAAACCAATTGGTCGCGTCGCATTGTTAGCGCGCCTTTGTGGTGGTAGCATTCCGATCGCACGAGGTTGGCTCTCCCGAGGACCCAGCGGCGGGCCTTATGCTTTTGGCGCCGTCAATCTTTGGAAGGAACAACAAAATGAAATATCTCAAGTTCTCGGTTCTGGCCCTGATTGCAATAGGGCTCATCTCATCTGCGGCGGTGATCTCGAACGCCGCACCGTCAGTTTCTCAAACGCAGTCAACCGCTCTTGAACGTGGTTATCGAACCGGCTATTCCGACGGTTACAACGCGGGCTATCGCGACGTTGCCGACCATGCCGCGCGAGATTATCAAAATAAGGACGAATATCAGCGCGCCGACCGAACCTACAATCAGGCCTGGGGCACGCTGGAAGATTACAAGGACGGTTATCAGCAGGGATTCGAAGCTGGCTACGCGACTGGCTACGATCGTGGCAACTTCAATTCGTCCATCCCAACCGGCCTCAGCCGCCGGGGCACCGTTGATTCCACGCCGGACAACACGCCGACGAATACGCAAAGTACACCAAGTACCTCCAGCTCAGCGCCAGTCAACAATGGTCCAGTGCTAATTCCGCGCGACACTGTGCTAGTGATTGAGTTGCAATCCAGTCTGTCGACGGATGTCAGCCAGCAGGGCGATCCCTTTCAGGCTCGCGTGACGAGTCCAAATGAGTTTGCCGGAGCAATGATCGAAGGCCGCGTGTCGCGGGTCAAGCGTGCGGGAAAAGTCAAAGGATCTTCGCAGTTGCAACTGACTTTCAATTCCATTCGGATGGAAGACGGCCGCACCAGTTCGTTCAACGCTACCGTGGTCGAAATCGTGGACATGGGTAACAGTGACAACAGGGGAACAGTTGATTCCGAGGGCGGTGTAAAGGGAAGAGACAATACGAAAGATGATGTCACCAAGGTCGGCGCCAGCGCTGGCGTTGGCGCAATAATCGGCGCAATTCTCGGCGGCGGGCATGGAGCGGCGATTGGGGCAGCGATTGGTGGGTCAGTCGGGACCGCTGGGGTGCTAACCAGCCGTGGCAAAGAGTTGCGTCTTGAGCGCGGTCAGCAACTTAAGATTCGCACGGGAAATGAAACCCGTATCCAGTGAAGAGCGCCTCGGGTAAAAAGCTAAAAGTGGGCGCGACAAAAGAGTCGCGGCAGACAAAGACGCGGAGACGTAGTTCGAAAGAATCAACTCTCCGCGTTGTTACGTCCGCGTCACGCAGGACCCGCACCAAGCCGCCGATTACATTGCTCACTGATTTCGGTACCGCCGATTACTTCGTCGCTGCGATGAAAGGTGTGATTCTTTCGCATAACCCTTCCGCGCGCATCGTCGACATCACGCATGACATTCCGGCTCAGGATATTGAAGCCGCCGCGTTTACTCTTTTCGCCGCGCGCTCATCTTTTCCCGCGGGCACAATTCATGTTGCCGTGGTCGATCCCGGAGTTGGCTCAAGTCGCCGCGCGATTCTGGTCGAAGCCAGCAATCAGTACTTCGTTGGGCCAGACAACGGAATCTTTAGTTATGTTAGTGACCGGATGCAGCCGCGAGTTTTTCATCTCAATAACCCAAAATATTTTCGCCATCCGGTTAGTGACACCTTCAACGGCCGCGACTTGTTCGCGCCGGTCGCTGCCGCGCTTTCAAGCGGCGTCGCGCCTAAAAAGTTAGGAGTTGAGATTGATGACTACGTACGGCTGTCATCATTGGAACCGGAGATATCTCACGACGGCGCTATTTCCGGGCGAGTAATTCATATCGATCATTTCGGCAACTGCGTGGCGAACATCACGGCAAATGAATTAACTAACGAGATGATTGATGCTGGCTTCCGCTTGACACTTCGTGAGCATCAGGTCGAGACGTTTCACCGCTTCTTTGCTGCAGAGACAAATGTAAATAAAGTCTTTTGCGTTTGGGGAAGCGCCGGCTTTTTGGAAATAGCTGCGAAGAATCAGTCTGCTGGCAAACTTCTAAACGTGAAACGCGGCGATTCCGTCGTCGTGACCATAACTTAGGCTCGCTTGTCACGCGCGGCTGTCGTTTGTTATCTTCGGCCCACCGAAAAATTTATGACTACAAAAGTAAACGCGCCGGCCGGCACCTCCGCAGCGGGACTCAGAGGAGTTGCCGCTGCCACTTCGTGCATCTCCGATGTGAACGGCGAAAAAGGCGAACTGATCTACCAGGGCTACAACATCCACGATCTCGCCGAACATTCGACGTTTGAAGAAGTCATATTCTTACTTTGGAACAAGCGTCTGCCTACATCATCCGAACTATCAGAACTAGAGCGATCGATTCGCAACGCCTACGAAGTCCCGAGCGAAATTATTGCGTTGATTAAGCAGTTTCCGCGCAAGGCTGATCCGATTGATGTGTTGCGGACCGCCGTGTCAGCGCTGGAGTTTTACGACACTGATGCGCGAAACATCTCACGTGAAGCGAGCGTCAAAACCGCAATCAAACTGACCGCACAGTTTCCCACGCTGGTGGCGGCGGCCGATCGCATTCGCCGCGGGCTCGAGCCGATAAAGCCGGATTCAAATCTAAATATCGCAGCAAACTTTCTTTATCAACTAAAAGCCGAAAAGCCTTCCGAGCGCGTAGCGCGCCTCTTCGACGTTTGCCTGATCCTGCATGCTGATCACGAACTCAACGCTTCGACTTTTACCGCACGCGTAGTCGCAGGAACGCTGGCCGATATGTATGCGTCCGTGACCGCCGCCATTGGCGCGTTGTCTGGTCCATTGCATGGCGGCGCCAACACAAACGTCATGAAGACACTGCTGGAGATTGGTTCAGTCGAAAACGTCGAACCCTACATTAAGAAGGCGCTTGCTGAAAAACGAAAGATCATGGGCTTCGGCCACGCTGTTTATAAGACCGAAGACCCACGCGCCACTCACCTGCGAAAGTTTTCGAAAGAAATGGGCGAAGCGGCGGGGAATTCTAAGTGGTATGAAATGTCGCGCAAGGTTGAGGAAGTGATCATGCGCGAAAAAGAACTTTTCCCGAACGTCGATTTCTACTCCGCTTCGACTTACTACATGATGGGAATTCCGCTCGACCTTTACACGCCTATCTTCGCAGTCAGCCGCATTAGTGGTTGGACCGGCCACATCCTGGAACAGTACGCCGACAACAAACTCATTCGCCCGCGCGCTGAATACGTGGGCCAGCGCGACCTGCGCTACATTCCGATCACTGAACGGTGACGTCACAAGATTGCGCCATCGGGGCGAAATTGCATCAGGGCGTGATTGAGATCAAAGACTTCGCTACGACAGGGTTTTCTTTTGAAGTCAACTCTTTCATTTCGTCGGTCGCCGAGATCAGGCGCGTGCGCCAAATAAAGATTGTCGAAACGATCAGCGCAATCGTGCAGGCCATTCCACCTTCGATGCCATAGCTGCCGCCAGTCAGCCAAGCCGGACCAAGATCAGTACCATGCAGGAGCGGATTCGGAGCGATCGTGGTTATGCCGCTGACTGGCAAACCGAAAAGAGATCCCAGCGCCCAGTTCCAGGCCCAGTGAACACCCAGCGGAAGCCATAGACTTCGCGTGCGCAAATACGCAACCGCCAGCCACACTCCGGCCAACGCCGTGTTGATAAAAGTAAATCCTTTTACCACGTTGGGGTTTTGCAAATGGACCGCGGCGAAGGGAACTGAAGTTAGCAGAATCGCTAACCACGCCAGGCGCGCGCGCGTTAGCGTTTGCAACGGGTAGCCGCGGAACAAAGCCTCTTCCGCAAGCGCCGCAAAAATAAAAAGCAACGCGGACAACAGCAGAGTCTGGACCACCGGCAACAGCATCGTGCGCGGCGAGGCCGTGAAGCGAAGTCCGCCTGCTGCCGCTGCAATCGCTGTGGCAAGCGCGAGTGACGCGACCCCAATGAGCGATCCGACAATCAAGTCGCGCCACCAGCGCGCGTGCAACGTCAAGCCGAGTGCCCGCCACGGCAAAACTTCCAACCAGCGGTTGCACAAATAACCCGCCAGCAATGCGGACGCGAGTAGTATCAGTCGAAAGATCAAGTCCTCGTTGAAGGCGCCGAGACTACGACCCGGAGCGATTTGTAAACCCACCGCATAGCCAACCCGCACCGCCGTGCTTAGCAAAAAGAGCAGGGCGATATAGACAAGTATAAAGATCAGCACTCGCCAACCGCTGCGCAGGCGGCCAGTGTCGTTAATGAAGATCTGTTGCACGTCCATTGATATGTTCAGCCGGAGAGTCTTGAAGAGCGCGCAGATTCTAGACTAAGGACCGGAAATGTTCACGCTGGGAGACTGGTCGGGCCAGTCGAAAGCAGCAAATGAAAAATGAGAAATGAAAAATGGTAAATGGAAAATCGGTTCGGTCTCTCTAACCAGGAATCTTCGCTCGTCCCGGACCGGCAGGAATGCCTGTCCTACTGGCCTATGTTAAACTTGGGCCCACTTCCCGCATGAGTAATCACCACGAAAATCGTGAAGCTTTAAAGCCCGCCAGGTTAAAACGACGGCGCAGAATTCTGCTCTGGGGCCTGGGAATAACGGTGTTGCTGCTGCTGGCGATCATTATTTCTCAGCAGTTGTGGCTATGGACCATTATCCCACCCGACACGGCCGCGGACACGGTCTTGCTCTATGCGTTGTCCACGCTGAACTTTGTCGCGTTCGTAGTTTTCTCTTTCATTTTCGTACGGAACTTGCTGAAGTTGCGGCGCGAGCGGCACGAGCGCCAGCTCGGTTCCAAGATCAAAACGCGTCTGTTGGTTTACTTCATCGCGATCAGTTTTCTTCCCATCATCGCCATGGCTTCGTTCTCATATCTCTTCCTTAATCGATCTCTGGAGAAGTGGTTTGGGAGTTTACCGGCACGCGTGGTTAACGAAGCGCAGGAGGTGCAGCGCGAAGCCGTCGACGCGCAGAAGCGCAACCTGCGCGATACGGCGTCGCTGTTGGCAGTCGTCTTGAATCCGCAATCAGACTCTGACAGACAACAGACGCTCGACCGGGTGGTGGCGAATGGACAATTGGCGGCGGTTGAGATCGTTGATGGCAGCGGTCAGGTGGTGGCGCGAAGCACGGGACAACTGACTGCGGCGGAGAATTCCGAGCTCGACAAACTTCTCACCCAGGCGGGTTCGTTGAAAGGCGAAGACGACAGTCTTGCCGATGGCAAAGACTTTGATGCGGTGACTATTCCGCTGGCTGACACACAGCAGTTGATTGTTGTGCCGGGGCGGCGCGCGACCAACGATTTGAACGAGACCATCACGGGCTCGCAAGGCGAGTATCGCAAACTGGTAGAGCGGCAACGCCGGGTGCGCCTGCTTGGATTATCCACGCTGGGATTGATGACGCTGATGTTGTTGTTTGTTTCCAGCTGGGTGGCCATTTATCTCGCGCGCGGCATCGCCACGCCGATCAAGGCGCTGGCTGAGGCTTCCGACGAAATTGCCCGTGGCAACCTCAGTCACCGCGTGAGCACGATTGCTGAAGATGAACTCGCGTTGTTGGCAGACTCGTTTAATCAGATGACGTCGCAGCTTGAAGATAATCGCGCCCGGATTGAAGCAGGCTCGGCCGCCTTGCGCGAAAAAAATCTAACACTCGAAGAACGCCGGGACTACATTGAGACAGTGCTCGAATCGCTCTCGACCGGAGTTGTTTCGCTTGACGAGAATGATCGAGTCACAACTATCAATGCCGCAGCGAAACGCATGTTGAGCCTGGAAACACCCGCCAATGGCGAACAGCGACTTGAGAAACTGATTACCTCGGAAAACTGGCGGGTGATGGATCGCCTGGTACGCCGCGCGCGACGCACGGGGCAGGCAAGCGAGCAGGCCCAACTCGCAGGTGCGACCAACGGACAAACGCTTCCGGTAGCTCTGACGGCGACGGCTTTGCGCGCAGTCAGCGCAGAAAAGCGGGGCGTCGTACTGGTAGTTGAAGATTTGTCGGAACTGCTTGCCGCCCAACAGGCCGCAGCGTGGAGCGAAGTTGCTCGGCGCATGGCTCACGAAATCAAGAACCCGTTGACGCCCATCCAGCTTTCCGCCGAACGCATCGCCAAGAGTTATCGTCGAGCCAGCGAACAAAATGGATCGCAAAATGGATCAGGTGCGGTCGAAGATCGCGCGGCCGAGGAGAAGCACGTGGCCGCAGTCATCGACGAATGTACCGAAACCATTACGCGGGAAGTTGCCGGCCTAAAAGCCATGGTCGATGAGTTCTCACACTTTGCCCGTCTGCCGCTCGCTCGACCCGAACTCGCGGATTTGAACGAAGTCGCGCGCCAGGCAGTTTCTCTCTACGATGATCGATTGGATGGCGTGACCGTTGAAACATTGCTTGATGCACAACTACCCGCCGCAATGCTGGACCGAGAACAGTTGCGCCGGGTCTTTGTGAACTTGATCGACAACGCTATGAGCGCGCTCGCAAATGTAGACGGCGAAAAGCGAATCACGATCAGCACGCGCTTTGATACGGCGCGGAGTATTTTGACTTCTGAAGTTTCTGATACCGGGCACGGAATTCGACCGGCTGATTTTCAAAGGTTGTTCCAACCATACTTTTCGACGCGCGGCGAAGGGACCGGCCTCGGCCTGGCCATTGTGCAGCGCATAATTCTGGAGCATGGCGGCCGCATTCGCGCTGAAGCAAACTATCCACGCGGCGCGCGGTTTGTGATTGAGCTACCGGTGGATAGACGGGTGACAGGTGACAGGTGACAAGTGACAAGTGACAAGTGACAAGTGACAAGTGAGTGACGAGCTATTGCTTACTGACTTCTGACCTCTGATTTCTGACTTCTGTTTTTATGCATTCAATTCTCATTGTTGACGACGAACCCGGCATTCGCGACACGTTGCGTGGCGTGATGGAAGATGAAGGGTTCGCTGTAGAAGCGGTCGCCACCGGCGAAGAGTGTCTCAGCGCTCTCGAAAAGCGCGCCTTTAGTTGCGTGCTGCTTGACGTTTGGCTGCCGGGCATCGATGGCCTGGAGACGCTGAGACGGTTGCGCGCCGCCGGCTCGGATGCCGCTGTCGTAATCATTTCCGGTCATGGAAATGTTGAAACCGCAGTTAAAGCAACCAAGCTTGGCGCTTTTGATTTCATCGAAAAACCACTATCGCTGGAAAAGACTTTGCTGACTGTGCGCAACGCGCTGAAGCAGCAGCGACTGGAACTAATGAACGCGGAGATGTCGGCCGAACTCGGACATGAGTACCGGATGGTTGGCGACTCGGTGGCGATGCGTGCTTTGCGCAAACAAATCGCGGTAGTTGCCCCCACCGACGGGCGAGTGTTGATTTACGGCGAATCCGGTACCGGCAAAGAGTTGGTGGCGCGCGCAATTCACGCCAAGTCGCGCCGCGCCGGCGATCCGTTTATTGAAGTCAATTCCGCTGCGATACCAGAAGAGCTGATCGAGTCGGAATTGTTCGGTCATGTCAAAGGTGCGTTTACCGGAGCCACCGCGGCGAAGAAAGGCAAGTTTGAGTTGGCTGACGGCGCCACGCTTTTTCTCGACGAGATTGGCGACATGAGCGCCAACGTCCAGGCAAAGGTTTTGCGCGTCCTTGAAGAACAGCGATTTGAGCCAGTGGGCAGCGGCAACTCAGTGAAAGTTGACGTGCGCGTAATTGCGGCCACCAACAAGCGTCTGGACGCTGAGATCGAACAGGGAAAATTTCGCCCGGATCTTTTTTACCGTCTGAACGTCATTCCGTTTGAGCTACCGCCATTGCGCGAGCGGCTCGAGGACGTACCGTTGCTGGTTGATTTCTTTAACCAAAACTTTTCGCAAGCTTACGGAAAGATTCCCAAGCAGTTCGAGGCGGAAGCAATTGAAGAGCTGCAAAACTATTTCTGGCCGGGCAACGTGCGCGAGTTGAGAAACACGATTGAGAGAGTCGTGATCATGAACCCGGGAATTAAGGTGATGGCGGCTGATCTGCCGCCGCACGGAAAAGACGAAGCGCCCGCCACCTCGTTCAGATTTCCCTCCTTTAAAGAGGCGACCGACGCCTATCATCGCGAGTTCATTCAAAGAAAGTTGGACGAAGCTGAAGGAAACGTATCGCGAGCAGCGGAACTAATGGGAGTCGATCGCAGCCATCTCTATCGCCGCATGCGCGCGCTGGGTATTCCCAGTCGCAGCGAACGCGCCGGAGTTTCTTAGCATCCTCAGTGGTGGCATAGACTTTAGTCTGTGATTGCTGAGAACGACACAGACTAAAAAGTCTATGCCACGGGAAACAATTACAAAACTTTTACACTCAGCAAATTCAGGTTACGTTAAAAGGACCTTATCTGTTAATCTCTGTTTCGCATCAAATGATGCGCATTAGTAATTGAGGTTTGAAATGGACTTTACGACAAAGGAGCTCTTGAAGCGTTACGCGAAGTTGGCGGTTGGCCAGCCGTTTTCGCCAATTTTATTGAACATTCTGGTGACTTCGGTCTGCGACATGCGGTGTACGCACTGCTTCTTCACGGACGAGTTGGACGACCGCCCGCGCAAAAAGCTGCAAATGAAGACGCACGAGATTGAAAGAATTTCCGAGACGCTGGGCGGCAATCTGGGCGTGCTGATTTTGGCCGGCGGTGAGCCATTCACGCGCAAAGACCTCCCGGAAATCGCGCGCGCTTTTTATACAAACAACAAGCTCGAATCGATCTACATCATGTCCAACGGTCAGATTCAGAAACGGATCTTTCCTGACATCACGCGCATACTCGAAGAGTGTCCCAAGCTTAACGTGACGGTCGCGCTCGGCATTGATGGGTTAAAAGATCAGCACGAAAAAATTCGCCAGAAGACTGGGTCGTGGGACATCGCCATCGATACCGCGCGCCAGCTCCAGACGATCAAGAAGGACTATCCCAAACTCGATATTCAAACGTGCACCTGTTTCATGAATTCGAATCAGGACACGATTTTTGAGTGGTACGACTTTTTGAAGTATGACCTGCGCCCGGACAAAGTTAATTTCAACTACATTCGTCCGCCGTCAGCCGATCCCATTGAGCTCGACATCGATCATTCGCGCTATGCAAAACTCGCCACGATGATTGATGACGACTCGCGTCACGCGGCGCTCAAGAACAATTACGGCGGCAATGCCGGCTTCTTCAAGGCTGCGATCGATATTTACATGCATGGCTTGATCGCAAAGACGCAAGAGACGCAGCAAGCGCAGCTGACCTGTTACGCAGGCACAGCCGGCGGCGTTATTTACGACGAGGGCACGGTTTCATCCTGCGAGAATCTGGCGCCCATCGGAAATCTGCGCGAGTTTGATTGGGACTTTCAAAAGCTATGGCTTTCGCCGGCCATGAAGGAACGCAGAAAGAAGGCCGCCGACGGTTGTTTCTGCACCCACGAATCGAACAGTTATTACCCGTCGTTGCCTTTCAATCCCGGCCACTTGATCCAAATCAAGAAGCTGGAAAAGGAAATGAAGAAGGCGCGAAAAGAGATGGATCGGTTGCGGCCTGAAGCAGAAGGCATGACGGTCAGAGCGTAGAAGCAGTAAACAGTAAACAGTAAACAGTAAACAGTAGACAGCGAACAGTAAACAGCAAGAACAAAGTACAAAGTACAAAGAACGATTCTTTCCAGTGTCGCAGCGCATTCCTAAGATTCTGATTATCTCGTCTGACACCGGTGGCGGACATCGTTCTGCTGCGGCGGCGATTGTTGCCGGCGTGCAGAAGTTCTTCGATGGCCAGTCGTATGCGGTGCGCGTCGTAAAAGCCGTCGAAGAGTCCCACTCCATCACGGCAAGGTTAGTTAACCTTTACAACTGGCTGCTGCGTAACCGGCAGCACTGGATGAAGTATCTCTACTGGTTCGTCAACCGCTTTCGGCCTGAGACTCGCGAGTTCTTTCATAAGCGCTGCATCGGATTTATCAAGGAGCTTTTTGAGCGCTGGTGCCCGCATGTCGTCGTCAGCGTTCATCCGCTAACGCAACACCTATTTGCGCGCGTGCTGAAAGAGTTGAAACTCGCCGACCGCGTTCCGTTGGTTTCAGTAGTTACCGATCCCTATTACGGTTTTTGGAAGGGTTGGGCTTGCGACGATGTCACGCTTTATCTGGTGGCAAGCGACGAAGCGCGGCGACAGTTGATCGATTACGGCATCAGTCCCCAGCGCATCAAGATATCGGGCATGCCAGTGCATCCAAAGTTTGCTTACCCAGGCGAAGAAGCGGCGCAGGCAGCGCGCAAGGCACTTGGCCTCGACCCGGAAAAGTTCACGGTGTTTGTGAACGCTGGTTGGGAAGGCGGCGGCAACATACCGCAGATCTTTCGCGAGCTGGTGCGAGGGCAGTTGGAAGTGCAGGCAATTTTTCTGGCCGGCAGGAATGAGACGCTGAGAGCTGATGCTGAGTCCCTGGCCCGGGACGCGTCTTTTCCTATAAAGGTGATTGGCTATTCTGAACACGTCGAACAGTTGATGGGCGCCGCGAACGTCATGATTTCCAAACTTGGCGGTTTGACAACTTTTGAAGCGTTCGCCTGCCGCTTGCCGATAATCGGCGACGCGATCACCGAACCTATGCCGCAGGAAGCTGCCACTGCCAGTTTGATTGTAAAGCGTGGCGCTGGGGTGTTGCTGCAAAGGGCCGGCGATGTCGTTCCCGTCATTCGTCGTATGGTTGAAGATACGGCGCATTATTCGGCTCTGCGCGCGGCGACAATTGGCCTGGCTATTCCTAACGCCACGCGGCAAATTGTTGAAGAGATCACTGCCCTCATTCCAAGTTCGATCGAGGCTGAGGAAAAAGTCATTCTGGCTGAAGCCATCTCTGCCTGACCACCCGTTTGACTGTTCTCGCGTTTAAGAGTTTAATTCCCACGCAAACGATAAAGATGTTATGAGATCTCAAATTTGAGATCTGAGATCTCAAAAAAGGAATGCCCGCTTGCCGAATGAGAAGCGGGCTTTTTAGGAGACTAATCCGTCTGTGAGTTTACTGCTCGAAGGAAAACGCGCGTTCATTACCGGAGGCACACGAGGAATTGGCGCCGCGCTCTGTGAAGTGTTCGCGCGCGAGGGCGCTGACGTCGCCTTCAATTACAACAGCCGCGACGATCTTGCCGTGCAGATAGTCGCGAAAATTGAAAATCATCAGCGCCGTGCGCTCAGCTTCAAGATTTCGGTGACCGATCGCCTTGGCTTGAAAAAACTCACGCGCGAACTTGTGGAGCTGTGGGGTGGCATCGACATTCTGGTAAACAATGCAGCCATCAATCGCGGCGATAACTTCGCTACCACAACTGATCGCGCCTGGGATGAGGTGATCAATACGAACGTCGGTAGCCTTTTCGCCGTTACGAAACCCATCTACAAACAGATGATCCGGCAACGGCAAGGAAGCATTCTCAACATCACTTCAATCGGCGCAATGAGGGCCCTGCCGACCGCGGTGCACTATGCAACTTCAAAGGCGGCCATGATCGGGTTTACAAAGTGCCTGTCACGCGAGGCGGGCACGTTTGGCGTAAAAGTAAATGCGATTGCCGCCGGAATTTTTGATACTGACTTGGCCCAGGGGCTGCCGCAACGTTTGCTGGAGTTGCACCATTTCTGGGCTTCTGCCGGACGCGCCGGCCGGCCGGAAGAACTGGCGGAGTATGCCGCTTTTATGGTTAGCGACCGAAATAGTTTTATGAATGGTGAAGTTGTGATCGTGGACGGCGGGGCCATTACTTAGGGTTTCGTTCCGTAGGAACGAGATGTTTATAGTCGAGTGCTGATGAGAAAGCTTTGGCTTGGTTAGTTGTCGCTAAGGCGACAACTAACCAAGCCAGAGTCTTTTCGGGAGAAGCATCCTTCTATAAACATTTCGCTCCTAACGGAGCGATGAGTTGCAAGGATCCCATTCGGCTAAAGCGTTAGTTCAGTCTTGCTTGTCAAGCAAGCCTTCCAGTTTCCGTTCCAGATCCCTCAGCTTTCGCTGCATCTCACCTAAACGCCTGAACGCCGCCGTCGAGCGCAGCCAATCTTTGTTATCAAACGCAGGGATACCGGAAATTACTCTTCCCGAAGGCACGTCGTGACTGGTGGCGCTTTTGGCAGTGATGACAACATCATCGCCAATAGTCAGGTGACCGGCGACACCAGCCTGGCCTGCGAGAATCACGCGACTGCCAATATGCGAACTGCCGGCGAGACCAACCTGGGCGCAGAGTAAACTGTCTTCGCCGACGGTGCACGAGTGCCCTATCTGCACCAGATTGTCGATCTTCGTGCCGCGCCCGATGCGTGATTCGCCAACCGAAGCACGATCAATCGTAGTGCCTGCCCCAATCTCTACGTCGTCTTCAATAACCACTCGACCAGTCTGCGGGATTTTCAACCAGCGGCGCTGTTCGTCTTTTGCATAACCAAAACCGTCACAACCGACTACGACGTTGTTATAGATAATCACTCGCTCACCGATCTGGGAACGCTCGCGAATAACAACGCCTGAGTGAATAATTGAGTTCTTGCCGACGAAAACGTTTTCGTAAATCGTGACATTCGGATAAATGTGCACGCCGTCTGCGATCTGACACGATGGTCCAATCACAACGCCGGCGCCCACCCGCGCTGTTCCGGCTACGTTGCTTGATGAATCGATTACCGCTGATTCATGAATCAGGGCCGCAAAGGTTGGTTCGGGATGAAACAAGCGAAGCGCGCGTGTGTAGGCCAGATACGGATCTTTCGCGCGCAGCACAGGAATCGCCCGATCGGTAGGCGCCGCTTCGGCGAGATAGACCGCCGCGGCTCGCGTCGTATTTACTTTCGCTGTGTAACGAGGGTTTGCCAGGAAGCTAACGTCGGTTGGACCAGCATCGTCGAGCCCGGCGGCGCCGGTTATTTCGACGTCGTTGAAGCCTCCGTCAACGTTGGCCCCTGTCAACCTGGCGAGTTCTGAAAGTTTCATGCTGGAAGTCTAACGCATCAATTGGATCGGGAATAGCGTCGTCGTCCTCTTCTCGTGGGTCGAGGAATACAGAACCGGGAGCGGTAGCGACTGGGTCTGACTTGCGATAGACAACATCTCCGATTCATGGATTACCGAGAACGCTAGCTTACGATGACGTGGAACTCAACACTTCGCAGACCCAGTCGCATCCACCACCCCACGCGGGCTGCCCGCGCGGGGACCCCGGTCCGCTCCCGGTTCTGTATTTGCCGACCCCACAATGGAATAGACTCACTAGGCAAACTCATAATCCTATTGCGGGTTCTGATTTCGCTCTCTTCGCGTTTACGACTTTTTGTGTAATGCCCTCTTACATTATTGAAACTGGATCTATCTCAACATTAACGGAGCGCAGGTTGACTCCGTTATTTGCAACCGCCTTTAGCGCCACATCGATAACGTCGCGCAGTTGCTGGCGCTTGCGACCTTTGATTAGCAGTTGCATGCGAAACTCATTTTTCAATCTGGCGAGCGCGGCCGGCGCCGGTCCCAGGACGCGCACGATGCGATCCGGATTCGCTACATCCAGTTCGTTTCGCAGTTGCAAAGCGTCTGATCTGACCTGGTCCAGCTTCGCGCCGTGAACCAGCAGCGATGCGAGCGCGACAAACGGAGGGTAACTGTGGTTCTGCCGGTGGCGAATCTCTTCTTCATAGAAGCCGGCGTAATCCTGGCCACTCGCATGCTGCAAAGCGTAATGATAAGGATGATAAGTCTGAATCAAAACTTTGCCGGCAAGATCGCCGCGCCCGGCGCGACCTGCGACTTGAGTTAGCAGTTGGAATGTCCGTTCGGCTGCGCGGAAATCCGGTAACGCCAGGCCGGCATCGACCGATACCACTCCCACCAGCGTAACGTTGGGGAAATCGTGTCCCTTGGCAAGTATCTGGGTGCCCACCAACATGTCGATCTTGCCCTCGCTGAAGTCCAGCAGAGATTTTTCAAATGCATGCCGGCGCGACGTTGTGTCTCGATCGATGCGCGCAATTCGAATCGAAGGAAACAGCGTTCGCAGTTTTTCCTCGATCTGCTGCGTGCCTTCGCCCACGTAGTAAATGTATTTGCCGCCGCAGCTGGGGCATTTTGCCGGCGCCGCTTCACGATGGTTGCAGTAGTGACAAATGATGACGCGTTCACTGCGATGATACGTCAGCGTCACGTCGCAGTTTGGGCACTGAATGCTTTCGCCGCAAGAGCGGCAGAGAACGAAACTCGAGTAGCCGCGACGATTCAGCAGGATGATTGATTGTTCGCCGCGACGATGCGTATCGTCAATGGCCTGCAACAATTCATCAGAAAAAATTGCCGGTCGGTGGTGACGCGCAAATGCCGCGCGCATGTCGATGATTTCGGCCACTGCCAGGGGTCGATCGCCGAGGCGATTCGGCAGTTGCAGATATTGATATTTGCCGGTGCTCGCATTATGAAACGATTCGAGCGAAGGCGTTGCGGAACCGAGCACGACCACAGCTGATTGTTTTTGCGCCCGCACGATCGCGGTGTCGCGCGCGTTGTAGTGTGGTGAATCCTGCTGGCGGTAAGTTGATTCGTGTTCTTCATCAACAATGACCAGGCCCAGGTCTTGAATGGGAACGAACACCGCTGAGCGGGTGCCGATAACGATGCGCGCCGTGCCGTTGCGGACGCGCGTCCATTCATCAAAGCGTTCACCTCTCGATAACGATGAATGAAAAATCGCGACCTGCTCGCCAAAATGCATTTGCAATCGCCGCGAGAATACGGGAGTCAGCGCAATTTCGGGGACCAGCATCAGGGCTGATCGGCCGAGCCTGAGGGCCACGCGCATCGCTCGAATGTAAACCTCCGTCTTGCCGCTGCCAGTTACGCCGTGCAACAAGAACGGCGCGTAAGTGTGGCTGTTCAAAGACTGATCGATTTCTGCAATTACCCTTTCCTGGTCTTCTGTCAATACATAGTCTGTTACCGCCGCCGCAGGCGAATTGCTTAATGGATCGCGACGAAACTGCTGCTCGAAAATTTCAACCAGCTTTCGTTTCGCGAGCGTCATTACGGGCGACGGGCCAACGTGCGCGCGCGCGAGCAAGTCGGCAAATCGCAATGACTCTTCGTTTTCCAGCGTCTCGATCACTCTTTGTTGGGCATCAGTGAGCTTCGCCGCGTTATCCGGATCGCGAACCGTGGGCAACAAGCGAACACGCCGCTCATATTTTGCCCGCACGGAATCCGTTCCGGACTGTTGTTCAATGTCTAGAAAGCCCTCACCAGCAAGTGCGTGGGCAACCTTGGTCACTTCGTCGCTTTTCAACTTATCGGCGACTGAAGACAGCGCAATCGTGTCTGCGTCCCTTACGAACTCCAGCAAACGTCTTTTGATGCTCTCGTTGTCCGCAGCAGAATGGTGCAATTCAGCGCGTCCTGCTTCGGTGATCGTCAAAAGGTGCTCTACGCGAGGGCTTACACCCGGCGGCAAGGCTGCCTTCAACACTTCGCCCCACGGCGCCAGGTAGTATTCCGAAACCCAGCGCGTGAGCTCTAAAATTTCAGCTGTAACAAGCGGCACCGCGTCAAGAATCTCGCGCGCTTCCTTGATGTCCTCCTCTTTCAGGCTCGTGCCTGACCGCAGCTGCGCGTGCAGAGCCACGATGTAGCCGGTAACAAGTCTTCTGCCAAAGGGCACAGCAATACGCGACCCGGGTTGCGCGATTGCTCGCAAAGTAGGGGGCAGGCGGTAAATGAAAGTGGTTAGCACATGGACGGGAACAGCCACTTCGGCATATTGAGGTAGGGCAGATGCAGGAGGCGAGTCCGTTTCGTGCGGACGACCAGGAGCTGTTGAAACTCTGCGAATTGATTGGGAGGTTTCGTGCACGCGTCAGAAGGTAACGCTAAATTTTGAATTGCAAAAGCGGCCGCGGGGCCATTCTATGACTTAACGCTTCGCGGTCGTTTCCAGATAGTCGCGCACCTTCTTGAGATCTTTCCATGTTTCTTGTTTCTTCGATGGATCGCGCAACAAATAGGCCGGATGAAAAGTGGGCATCACCTTGACGCCATGATAGTCCTGAAATTCTCCACGCAGCTTTGTTATTCCTTGCTTTGCATTCAGCAGATTTCTCGTGGCGGTGTTTCCCATCACCACGATGACTTCAGGCAGGACTGAAGAGATCTCGCGCAGCAGGAAAGGCTTGCACATCGTTACTTCCTCTTCTGTTGGCGGGCGATTGCCGGGTGGCCGGCAGCGATTGACGTTACCAATCAAGACGTCCTCCCGCTTAAAACCAATAGCTTCGATGATTTTCGTGAGGAGCTGGCCCGCGCGCCCCACAAAGGGTCGCGCTTGCGCATCCTCGTCCGCGCCGGGTGCTTCGCCGATGAACATCAGGCGCGCGCGCCGGTTACCTTCAGTGTGCACTATGTTGGTCCGTCCCTGATGAAGCGCACAACGTGTGCAGTCCCCGACGTCAGCCCAAATCTCTTCAAAAGCTTCAGTAGACTTCTCGATCTTCGCGGCAGGCCGCGTCAAATCTCCAAACAGAGTGTCAGTTGTGGTTTCAAGAATTTCTGCCGGCGACCGTCTCGGTTTCAGAAGGACGGCGGGTGTGGCCGCAGAAGGCTGGCCCAACGATGGTAGTGAGACCTGAGAATGCTCTGGAGGCGCCTCCTGAATAATGTCCGCTGGAGATGCTGCAACCAATTCGCCCGGCTGGGCCGCTTCAGGCGCCGCTAGAGTTTCAACACCGAGCTCATGCAGGTAAGAAAGCTGTTCGCGGACGCTGCTTGCTAGCGAAAGAAGCTCGTGCGAAAGTTCCGGATTCTGCATTTCAGTTGAATCGATATTTCTCAACTACGCTTTTTTTCGTCCGTTCGCGAGTCGTCGAATCGCAGCAAGGTTGACGCGTGCACGCAGGCGTACGACCTCGTCGAGAATGATGTTGGCCACGTTGGTCTTCGGCATTAGCGGCACGTGAATCGGAGCTTCTCTGTCTCGGCTGATCACTGTTACTTCGTTGGTGATTGTGTCAAATCCCACGCCCGCGCGGGTAACGTCGTTGGCGACAATCGCGTCGAGGTTCTTACGACGCAGTTTTTCGCGCGCATTGCCAAGAATATTTTCAGTCTCCGCTGCGAAGCCAATCACCAACAGGTCGTCTCGCTTGAGGGCTGCGACATCGCCGAGTATGTCTTCCGTTCGTTTAAGTTTGATTGTGATTTCGGTGTCAGTTTTCTTAATCTTTTGCAGCGCCGGTGCAGTGGGCCGATAGTCAGCAACCGCCGCAGCGCCGATGAAAATTGTAGCTCCACGCAACTCGTTCATGACGGCGGCATGCATTTCAGCGGCTGAATCAGCGCGAATAATTGCCACATCGACCGGCGGATCCGCGGTGGTAGCACCCGCGATAATAGTCACTTGAGCGCCCCTTTTTTTTGCGGCGCCGGCAAGTGCGAATCCCATTCGGCCCGACGAATTGTTGGACAGAAATCGTACCGGATCGATGGCCTCGCGAGTTGCGCCGACGGTGATAAGAAGCTTCTCGCCGGCAAGGTCTTTACTCACGGGCCCGTTCGTTGTTTGTAAAATCTCCAGGGCGGCCGAGACAATTCTCTCGGGTTCACTCAGACGCCCCGGTCCGATAGTTCCACAGGCCATCTCACCGTCATCAGGTTCGATAAAGAAGACGCCATCTGCTTTGAGTTGTGCCACATTTCGCCGCGTCGCGGGATGCTCCCACATTGTGGTGTTCATCGCGGGGGCGATAAGTACGGGCGCGGTCGAGGCGAGGTAGGTCGAAGTTAGAAAATCGTCTGCAATTCCGTTGGCGAATTTGCCTATGATGTTGGCCGTAGCTGGAGAAATGATGAGCAGATCAACGGTCTGCGAGAACGTTATATGGGCGATGGGATCGGGGTTATTCGGCGCGTAGTCGTCTACTATTACGTGCTCGCCCGACAGGGCGCGAAACGTAAGAGGCTGGATGAATTCACAGGCCCGCGCGGTCATTGCAACTCTGACCACGCACCCGGCTTTTTGCAGCCCCCGCAGGACTTCCGCCGCCTTGTACGCCGCAATGCCGCCACTGATTCCGAGGGCAACCTTCCGGCTTGGGGGGATGTTTTGTGTAGCTTCGTGGGCCATAGCCAGGTAGTTAAATTAAAGATCAATGTAACACTGCTGAAACAGAGGCGCAACGGAGGGTTCTTTGCTCCCTGTTAGAATCCATGCTATCCAAGTATTCCTAAAGACGGCGCGATCAAGAAGGACCCAAGATGGCTACCAGACGACTAGTTACTTTCGGCTTGGCCGGATCATTTCTAACACTCTGTTTATGCAATGCAGGATCTGCCCAGACGTTTGAGGAAGACACTCAATATGGACCAGTGGTTCGGGCTTATCTGGGTTACCTCAAGAATGAACAGGAAGTCGTAGAC
This sequence comes from Pyrinomonadaceae bacterium, assembly GCA_035601415.1. GTDB lineage: Bacteria > Acidobacteriota > Blastocatellia > Pyrinomonadales > Pyrinomonadaceae > PSRF01. Next base: position 30,077 of record DATNOG010000185.1, read on the forward strand.
GATCGTGCCAGCCGGCACGAAGTCACACCAGCGTACTATCGCCGGAATTCAAATCGAATCCGGGCCTTGCGGCAAATGGCAATGCGCATCGCACGCGAAACCAGAAACGATTACCTGCCGGAATTGGAGGCGGTCTCAGCCGACGAGTTTGGATCACTTTTTGAGCAACCCCCGCACCTCAACGCGCTAAGAGTCGGTGAGGTCTTTCGCACAACTTTTCGTTATCTCGGGATAGTGAGATCAGGTGAGGTTTTCTATGTATTTGCGCGACTCGACCCATACGAACAGGCAGAACTGATGGCGCGCGATACCAAGTCGAGTGCAGAAGCTCAGAATCCGGTGACTCAGCCTCAACTTTCCGGGACGAAAAGCGTCACCCGCGCCCGCCGCGTGAGTAATCCCTAACTGAATGTCTTCCTGGTTCGTTCGCCGCCGTCAAATGAATCGGAAGAGACGCTAAGTTTGATTCGCCGTAACGATCAGCGGGTCAGCTTGGTGAGAAAAGGTTGGACTCAAGCGCGCTTCTAGTGGTATCTTCTCGGCCAAAGCAAAAAAGCACAATTTCGTGGCAGAGTTGGCTAAATGGCTGTTGACAGAGTGCCTTCAATCGTGTAATAACAGCCGAGTGTTTAAGCTTTTGCAGACGGCATTTTGAATTCTCGGCAGCGGCTTGGTAACGAGGCGAAAACGGGTAACACAACCTGGGCCCTCACGAATATAGGCCGTCGCGGCACGCAATCAAGAATTTTGTTTCACAATACGGGAGGAAAGTTAATGATCAGCAAAACTTGGAGCCGCAAACCTATCGCGGCCTGTGTGGCAGTGGCCATTCTGAGTGTTTACTCAATGGTAGTGTTGGCGTCGCCGGCAGCAAAGGCCCCATCTGGAGAGCTGACGGTCTCCGGTAACGTTACGGTTAACGGGGAGGCCATGGTTTCCGGTGGCACCGTGTTTTCGGACAGCGTAATTACGACGGCCGAAAAGAGCACCGCAACTGTGAACCTTAGCAAGTTAGGCCGAGTCGAATTATCGCCGAACTCGAGCCTGCGAATCAGCTTTACAGAAAAAGGGATCACCGGCTTGCTGGACAGCGGCAGCGCTCATGTCTCGACTTTGAGTGGTGTTGTCGTAAATTTCACTACTAAGGATGGCACGGTCGTCGCAGATGGCAGCCAGGCTACTTCGTTTACAGTGAATGTCGTAAAGGGAATCACTTCTCTTACCACTCACTCTGGTCTCGCCCTCCTGCGGGTGGGCGATACGACGAAGCAGGTTGCCGCTGGTGAAAGCGCGACTGCCGGCACGCCAAATCCGAAGAATGATCCAGGCGACGACGACGACAAGATGAGCAGTGGCGAGTTGGCTGCCCTGCTTCTGCTTGGCGCCGGTGCGGTTGCCGGCATCCTATATGCAGCGCTGCACAACAACAACCTGAACTTCGGTGGCAGTAGCGTAATCGTAGTCAGCCCGTCCAGGTAAGCGGTCGATTGCATCTTTCAACAAAAACCGCAGCGCAGTAAATGGCGCTGAGGTCATGTACCTATAACTTTGCGGGTCACGCGACTCAGGTCGTGCTTGGCCCGCAAGCTTTTGCTTAACACTTCAATCCCTCCTTATTTTGTCTTAAGGTTACTTCATGCATATCGCGGTAATTGGTACGGGTTATGTTGGCTTGGTGACAGGCGCCTGTTTCGCTGAGTTTGGCGTCGATGTCACCTGCGTTGATATCGACGCGGACAAGATCGCCCGCCTCTCCGCGGGTGAAATGCCCATCTATGAACCCGGTCTCGAACAACTGGTTACTAAAGACATGCACTCGGGGCGCCTGCGGTTTACAACGGACATCAAACAAGCGGTGGAACAAGCGCTGGTAATTTTTCTAGCCGTGGGTACCCCGCCGAAGGATGACGGCTCGCCCGACCTTAGTTTCGTTGAAGCGGCCGCCACCTCCATCGCACAGTACATGAACGGTTACAAGGTTATCGTCACCAAATCAACCGTGCCAATCGGAACAGGTGAATGGCTGCGGAAGTTGGTCCGCGAAAACCAAAAGGCCCGCCTAAATTTTGGTATCGTTTCCAATCCAGAATTTCTGCGAGAAGGCGCGGCGATTAATGATTTCATGCGCCCCGATCGCGTGGTTATTGGCAGCCGCGACGAAGAAGCCATTGCAATCATGCGAGATCTTTATCGTCCGCTTTATCTAATCGAGGCGCCTTTTGTTATTACCTCGCTCGAAGCTGCCGAGCTAACCAAATATGCAGCAAATGCTTTCCTGGCTACCAAAATCTCTTTCATCAATGAGATTGCAAGCATGTGCGAAAGCATTGGCTGTGACGTGCATGATGTGGCGCGGGCCATTGGTATGGATCGCCGCATCGGCAACAAGTTTCTCCACCCCGGACCAGGCTTTGGCGGCTCTTGTTTTCCTAAGGATACACAGGCGCTTGCTTCAGTGGCGCGCCAGTTTGGCCGCGATTCTTTAATCGTCGACGCCGTTATCGAAGTTAATCGCCGGCAACGTCAGGCGATGGTGCCCAAGATTGAAAAGTTGGTTGGCGAACTCAAAGGAAAGACTATTGCTATTCTGGGTTTGGCATTTAAACCCGAAACCGACGACATGCGCGAGGCGCCAGCGATCGATATCATTAAAGGTTTGATCGCGCGCGGCGCAAAGGTCGTTGCCTACGATCCCGTAGCGATGGAGGAAGCCGCCCACGTTCTACCTGAAATCGACTATGTGGAAGATGAATATGTGGCTGTAACAAACGCTGATGCGCTTGTCTTCGTTACGGAATGGAATCAATTTCGCGCGCTTGATATGAGGCGCATCCACGATCTGATGAAATCACCACGCATCGCTGATTTGCGGAATATCTATCAACCTGAAGACATGCGCGAATTGGGTTTTGAGTATGTGGGCGTAGGCAGATAAACGAATCGCTTGTCCGTTTCAAGCAACACTAGCTTAAAACACCTTTTATTATGGCCCTAACAGGAATAGCGCTGGTAACTGGAGGAGCGGGCTTCATCGGATCCCACATAGCTTCAGGCCTGATTAGATCCGGAGCCAGAGTACGTATTATCGATGATCTATCAACGGGCTATCGTGAAAACGTTGAGGAGATCGGCGGTGATGTAGACTTTGTAGAGGCCTCTCTTGCAGATGAAACGGCGGTGCACAAGGTCCTTGAAGATGTTGAGCTCGTTTTTCACGAAGCCGCAATCCCTTCCGTACCTCGTTCAGTTGAAAACCCGCGTCAGACGCATATCGCAAGTGTTGATTCAACTTTTTCGCTGCTGCTGGCTTCGCGAGACAGGCGAGTCAGGCGTGTAGTCTATGCGGCTTCAAGTTCAGCCTACGGCGATCAGCCGACACTTCCAAAAGTCGAAACTATGTTGCCGGATCCGCTGTCGCCCTATGCCGTAGCCAAACTGGTTGGCGAGTACTACTGTCAGGTCTTCACACGCGTCTATGAGCTGGAGACAGTTTCACTGCGCTACTTTAATGTGTTCGGACCGCGCCAGGATCCCAGTTCCCAGTATTCAGGGGTTATATCTCGTTTTATCAGCGCACTTTTATCCGACCAGCGACCGGTAATTTACGGAGATGGGGAACAGTCACGGGATTTTACCTATATCGACAATGTAGTCGCCGCCAATCTTAAGGCTGCGGAAACTACAAAGGGAATCGGGCAGGTCATAAATATTGCTAACGGTGAAAGAGTTACTCTCAACCAGTTATTGGACCACCTCAAAAAACTGACTGGGAAGAATGAAGTGCAAGTAGATTATCAGGATCCTCGCAGAGGTGATGTGCGCGACAGTCTGGCCGACATTGCCAGAGCCCGCGAATTCCTGGACTTTGCGCCTCAGGTCGATCTGCAAACAGGTCTGAAGTTGACCATGGATTGGTGGAAGAACAGCCGCTTTGCAAAGCACTAAAACTTCGACCGCGCCCTCCACCTGGCTTTCAGTCGTGTGACGTCGCAGCGTTGCTACTGTCTGCCATCAACTTTCGCAAGCTTTCCGTATAAGGCGCCCTCGCCACGCCACGATCTGTAATGATTGCGGTTATCAAGTCGTTTGGCGTCACGTCAAACGCCGGATTGCTCACTTCGATCCCGTCGGGCGCCAGTTGCTGCCCGCGGATATGCGTTACTTCTTTACGATCGCGCTGCTCAATAGGAATTTCCTGGCCTGACTTCAGTGACAGGTCAAGCGTCGTGATTGGAGCGGCAACGTAAAAAGGAATTTCGTGCTTCCGCGCCAGCACTGCCACCATGTAGGTCCCAATCTTGTTGGCCGCGTCGCCGTTGGCCGCGATCCGATCTGCGCCCACTACCACCAGGTTGACGTCACCGTTTTTCATTACGTGTCCGGCCATATTGTCGGTAATCACGGTAACCGGAATGTTGTCCTTAGCCAGCTCCCAAGCGGTTAGGCGCAGCCCCTGTAAGAACGGCCTGGTCTCATCGGCAATTACGGCCACACGCTTACCTGCGTCACGAGCGCCGCGTATGACGCCAAGCGCCGTTCCATAATCGCCGGCCGTCGCCAGCGCCCCGGCATTGCAGTGGGTTAGTACTGTGTCTCCGTCGGCGATCAAGTCGGCGCCAAAACGTCCGATGGCGCGATTTGCTGCGATGTCTTCTTGAAAGATCTTTTGTGCTTCGGCAACCAGACTGGCTTTTATTTCTTCAACGCTATTAGTGTTAACCTTTTCGCGATTGAACCGATCCCGCATTCGCTCGATTGCCCAGAACAAATTAACAGCCGTCGGCCTCGTCTCACCCATCACCTGGCACATATAGGTGAAATCATCTTCCAGATCAGCGACGGACATGCCGACTGATTGACTAGCTCCAAGCGCAAGTCCCATCGCTGCCGAAACGCCGATTGCGGGGGCCCCGCGCACTACCATTTTCTTTATCGCTTCGGCTACCTCTTCCCATGATCGCAGCATGAGGTACTTTTCCTCCGTTGGAAGCAGGCGCTGATCAATCATGCGTATGCCTTCGTTGGTCCATTCGACCGTTTTAATCATTCGCGTATGGCTCCATTGTGATTTAGAAACGCCGCAATTTTACTTGACTGGAAAAAGCAGGGCAAAGTGCCACCTTGAAGGTTCCCAGGACTTGTTTCTATTTTCGCGCCATTCGTACCATAAACGCCTGCTGTCCCTGCGTTTGGGTGGAATATACGTTGCGAACCGCATAACCCATGTTCTCAAGCGTGTTAAGCGGCGGCAGAGTGTCATCCCAGCGCGCGGCTCGATATGCGATCCAAATCTCGCTTCCGTTTACTTGCGAGCTATTCATCACGGCGACCTCGTTGAACCGTCGCGGCAGGAAATAAGCGGGATCTTCCAGGGCCCCGGGAAAATTCTTGATGACCGTTACCTTGAATTGCTTGCGCTGAGAAGAATCAAAAGCGAACCAAAGATGGTAAGCGACCAAATCCTCAAAAGCATAAACGCGAACGTCTTCCGCCGCTTGAGGTTCATTCGCCTCCACTTGCCGGGCAAGTGGCTCCCATGCACACCAAATGTAGACCGGTGGACGCGTCAACGCCCATGCGCTTCCTGCAAGCAGAATCCAGGATCCTAAGATCACGTAGACGGCGATTCTGATCCAGTCACGCGTGAGCCGGACAATCGCAAGTGAAACCAGGATCGCGTATGGCGCAGTCACGATGATCAGGTGCCGAGTGCCCCAGATTGATAGTGGCAACAGCCAACTCAAGCCGAAGACGATGGCAACCGGAGCCAAGGCGAGCAGGAACAGCACGCGAATTGGCCGGCTGTCCGCGTGGTTGGCCTGATCACGCGACCGCCAGACGCGCACTGAAAACATCAGCAGAGGCACGCCCACGACCAGCAGCGCAAAGATAGCCGTAAGCAGATCGTAAGGTCGCGCCGCCGTGCTTTGAACAAACCAGAACGGTTTGTTCAGCAGTGCATATAATTGCGTTATGTCCCGGAAAGCCGGCCGCGACATCCAGCCGATGTTCTGCGCCAATCCCTTTCCAGCTTCCGGATTTCGAGTAACCATCAAAACCCAGGGCGCATAAGCGATCATCGTGATGGCAATGCCGGCCACGAACTGCATAACCCTGCGTCGTTGCCAAATCACGAGCGTTAAACCCTCCGTAATAACCACTAGCCAGCCGGCATAATGCGAATACACCAGCAACAAGTTTGTCAGAAATAACCACACGAGTTGCTTGCGCGAAGCGTGTTCAGTTTTGAAGAATTTAATGAAAAGCCACAGCGAGCCGAGCGAGAGAAACATTAGCAGCGAGTACATCCGGAGTTCCTGAGCGTACTTGATCAAATAGCCGTTAACTGCCAGCAGCAATAACGCCAGGTTTCGCTCATTTAGGCGAAGGTCCAGCTCACGACAAAGTAGGAAGAAGGGAATGATCGCCGCAATACCAAAAAGAGCTGGGAGCAATCGTAACCACAGCAGGGATTCGCCACCGATAGCAATCCAAATCTTGAGAAGCAGATAAAATAGAGGCGGATGAATTATGTCTGCAGCGACAAATCGCAAGAGCCCGATCCAGCCGTGGCGTGTCGCATGAATACTGAAGATCTCATCAAACCACAAGCACGTTCCCGATAAGCGCCACAGCCTTACTGCGGCAAACAAAATGACAACCGCCGCAAAGAAGATCGTTGTAAGAGATTTGTCGCTCGTTTTGTTCGCAGTATTTGCGGACGGCGCGTTTGGGCTGAAAGTCATAACGGAAGAGTTGCGTTTGGCAAGCGGCGGCAACGTAAAGTTGCAGCAAGATTCCTACTGACAAATTAGTGCGAGAGAGTATACATGTTGGCCAATTGCCTCCGGCAAATGTTTGACACCTCCACGAACAAGTGATAGTGTCCGCGTCGATTACAAGCCGATCTTTTTATGTGAAAGTGTCTGGGTGCCCCGACAAGGGGAGAATAGGGAAGCGGGTGAGAATCCCGCGCGGTCGCGCCACTGTGATGAGGCATTCAATTACTGCGGTAATTGAATTTGCTTTCTAAGCCAGGAGACCTGCCAGGATGCTTTGCAGCTTTCGAACGCTTCGCGGAAAGGCGTTCAGGCCGCACGGGGCTACCACCTTCCATTCGGTCCCGACGATCGCCTGTTTCCTTTCGCGAAACCAGGAGGTCGTCGGGACTTTTTGCAACTTCATCACCTTAAACCAAATCAGATTGCTCGCGCTCTGGTCCTTTCGTGCGCAGTTATCGCGCTCCTGAGTTGTTCCCAACGACAAGGCCCGTCCGAGTACAAGGCCAACCTCCAAACTAAGGAAGTCGTTGACGAAGCGGGACGAAAGGTCACGCTACCGGTAAAGATTGAGCGAGTGATTTCGTTGGCGCCAAATCTCACCGAGATTGTCTACGCGGTGGGCGGCGGTGACCGCCTGGTAGGAGACACCACCTTTTGTGATTATCCGCCTCAGGCAAAGAGCGTTGCCAAAGTCGGCGACACACTACAGCCGAGCATCGAACGCATACTCGCACTTCGTCCGCAGCTCGTACTTGTTTCGACTGCCTCACAGTTGGAAGCTTTTACCAAGCAGTTAAATGATCAGCAGATTGCGGTGTTCATCACAGATCCCCGCGATCTTGAAGGCGCTTTTCGCTCGATTTTGAGCGTTGGTGATCTGTTGAATCAATCCATTGCTGCCGAGGCATTAGTAAAACAGTTGCGAGCGCGAGCGGAAACGGTGGCGCACGCCGTAGCCGGGCGTCCGCCCGTGTCCGTTTTTTTCCAATTGTCGGGTCAGCCGTTGTACACAGCCGGCAAGAGTTCATTCGTCACGAATTTAATCGAACGTGCGGGCGGGCGCTCCGTTACCGCGGACGTGAATGAGGCTTGGCCACGATTGAGCGATGAAGCGGCCCTCGCTTCGCGACCAGAAGCCATCATCATGCCTTCGGGCGGTGCGATGGCAGCAGGAGCGAATACCCAGGTGGCAGCGGCACTTAGAAATTCGCCGGCCGTTCGCAACGGACGTGTTTATGCAATCGACGGCGACCTCTTAATGCGGCCCGGGCCGCGTCTTGTTGACGGTTTGGAGCAGATCGCCCGCGCGCTTCATCCGGAAGCTTTTAAGTGAAACACAGCTTGAACGAGAGAAACGCAATTACCGATCGTAATCCCGCCGCGGCAGAGCGCAATGCGCGCGCGACGCTGCGAAAAACCGTTATCGTTTGCGGTGTGCTCGCGATCTTGTTGGTCTTGATTGCAATCATCGCAGCGACCGTGGGCAGCGAACGACTGCCCGTTGTTGATCTGCTACGTGCTCTTTTCACCGCAGGATCAAACACTGGCGCCCTGACTGCCACTCAACGCGCGATTCTATTTGACATACGCTTGCCTCGTATTTTGCTCGCGGCCACAGTGGGCGCGTCTCTCGCGGCGGCCGGCGCAAGTTACCAGGCGTTACTGCGCAACGCGCTGGCCGAACCTTATCTGTTAGGCATTTCGAATGGCGCGGCCGTAGGAACGATGGTTGCGCTGGTCTTCCTGGGAGCAAACGAGTGGAGCCGACCGGTGCTGGCATTCGCCGGGGCCCTCGCCGCAACTTTCGTCGTTTATCGTTTGGCGCTTGGTCGTGCCGGAGCGACGCCGGAAAGATTGATCCTAGCTGGGGTGATCGTCACGACTTTTCAATCATCGGCAATTGTTTTCATCACCACGCTGATGGATGCGACGCGCATACGTTCTTTTACTTTTTGGTTACTTGGGGATCTGTCCCAGGCAACATCCGGCTCGCTTTGGATTGTCGTAGTTTCAACGGTTGTTGGGGTCACCGCACTGACACTCAAAGCACGTCCACTAAATCTCATGATGCTTGGTGAGCGCGATGCCTTTGATCTTGGAGTTGAGGTTGAACGGGTGCGCTTACAGGTTTTTTTGGCAGCCAGTCTCCTGGTCGGCGTTTCAGTTGCGTTGAGCGGTTCGGTTGGCTACGTCGGCCTGGTGGTGCCACATTTGGTTCGCATGTCGACAAGCGGCGATAACCGTTTGACGATTCCGGCGGCCGCGCTGGCAGGCGCATCATTTGTTGTGGTTGCCGACACGTTCGCGCGCACTGTGATCGCGCCGCGCGAACTGCCCGTAGGAGCGATCACCGCATTGATCGGCGCGCCGCTATTTATTTACTTGCTGAAGCGCCGCTGACACTGTTACCGGGATTCGGAGATTCGATGAGATCTGTTATCTACCGCACGCATATCTGGCTCGGATTGCTCGTGGCCATTCCCGTACTGGCCTGGACGTCGAGCGGTTTGCTTTACGCATGGCCCAATGCGGTAGAAGGCGGCACGATCGAAAGCATTGCGCCGGAGCACGTGCGAGTCACACCCGCGCAGGCGCTGCAACGTGCCAACGATTTCGCGGGCAGAAAATTGCCGACGACTGCACTAACCTTACTGATGCGTGAAGGTCGCCCTGTTTATCAGGATATCGGAGGTATGGGCGCTGATTCATTGTTGATTGACGCGGAGACGGGACAAGTAATGAGAACTCCGTCGCCACGTATTTTGACCAGGTATTTTCGCCAGTCACATTTCTACTTTTTTGCCGGTAGTTGGCAGGTGGCGCTGCTCGTTGCGGTTTCGGGCCTTGCTTTTCTGTCGGCGTTCTCCGGCCTCTACTTGAATGTCACACTCTGGCTTACAAAGTTCAGAAAACGGCCAGCCTCTAGACAATCGTAGAAATCACTGCGACATGCTTGAAGCGAAAAATGTAAGCATCAACTATGGAAAGCGACAAGCGGTCGTTGATGTCTCGTTATGCGTCTCTCCTGGAGACATGACGGCTATCGTCGGTGCTAATGGCGCCGGCAAATCCTCCTTGTTACGTGCACTGAATGGCGCTATCCAACCTTCGGCTGGCGAGATCCTGCTGGATGGTAAGCCGCTCAGCTCCTTCTCGCGCCGGGCGATAGGCAGGCGCATTGCCGTTGTTACACAGGAAGCTTTGTTGGCTTTTCCGGTTTCGGTATTGGAGTACGTGCTTGGTGGGCGTTATGCGTGGTCAGGATCGGGCGCGTGGGGGTGGGAATCAGAACGCGATTTGGAGATCGCTGCCGACGTGTTGCGGCAAACTGAATTGGAAGATTTCAGTGCGCGTCTAATGAATGAATTATCAGGAGGCGAGCGGCAGCGCGCGGTCTTGGCGCGAGCTCTCGCGACTGAGGCTGGATTTCTTTTGCTCGACGAGCCGACGGCCAACCTGGACTTAGCGCATCAGGCTTCAATGCTTCAATTGGTGCGAGCGCACTGTGACGAGCGCGCGACGGCAGCAGTTATTGTTACGCACGACATTAATCTGGCGGCGGAATTTGCCAATCGCGTCGTGCTGCTGAAAAGCGGGCACATGATCGCAACCGGCAAGCCGCGCGACGTTTTGACGGAAGAACTCTTAAGTGAGGTTTTGGAAATCAAGGTTTTGGTGGACGCGCATCCGCTTTCGGGCGCGCCACGCATTACACCGGCGCACGAACTGCGGCGGTAAACGGGAGCGGCAGACAGTTTTGCCTGTTTGCTTCCATCAACCCGGGTGACGGCTTAGGGAAGGCGGTCAAAATCCGCCACTGCCCGCGCAACTGTTGGCGACGAAGACGCTCTGAAACGTTTTAGCCACTGTTCAAAAGAATGGGAAGGCTGGCCGGAGCTGAGTCGCAAGTCAGGAGACCTGGCCGCCGTCCTTTCGTAAAGCTCGCACTGCGACGGGCAGGAGACTCTACAAATGAAAACTATCCGAACCAACCTTTCCTGTTTCAAGAACACGCCACTCGGCATTTTAGTTCTGCTAATTCTCTTCAATGGTTTCGCTAGCGCGGTGTTCGCGCAAAACAGCGCAGGCGGAGCACAAATCAACGTACGCGTAACCGATCCGCAAGGTGCAATTCTGCCGAACGCAGAGGTCACTCTTTATACCCGCGACAGTCGCATTCGCATCAATGGGTTAACCGATAACACCGGCACGTGTCGCTTCGAACGACTCGCGCCTGGCGAGTATTTGATCGAAGCCGAAGCAACTGGCTTCGCGCGCGCAGCCACGCGCGTTGTGCGCATTGAGCGAAACAGCAATGCCTCGCTTGATATTTCTTTGCCTCTTGCCGGTGTTAGTGAGCAAGTTGTCGTCACCGCACAAGGCACGGCACAACCGGTTGATGAAGTCTCTAAAGCGGTTTCGGTCGTGGATCGGCAAGAGATAGACGAGCGCGATGAGTCGGCAATCGCTGAGTCCCTACGTACCGTGCCCGGCTTGCGGGTGCAACAGCTTGGCGGACCAGGCTCGTTCACCTCGATCAAAACACGCGGCTTGCGCAACGAAGATACGGCGGTTTTGATTGACGGACTACGCTTTCGCGATGCTGCAGCTCCGCAGGGCGAGGCTTCGGGTTTTCTGGAGGACTTGATTGTCACGGATGTAAGCCGGGTCGAGGTTCTTCGCGGCTCGGGCTCGTCGCTCTATGGCTCTAACGCTATCGGTGGCGTCATCAATCTTGTCACTGACGAAGGGGGCGGCCCTTTCCACGGTAACCTGCTCGGCGAAGGTGGCGGGTTGGGAATGTTTCGTGGCCGTGCCCAACTGGCCGGCGGCGCTCGCAACAACAGCATTGGCTATAGCGCCGGCTTTTCCCATCTTAACGTCAGTCGCGGTGTAGATGGTCAGGACGAGGCCCGCAACACAAGTGGACAGGGGCGACTCATTTTTCGTCTGTCACCCACCACCACGCTTTCGGGGCGCATCTACGCAGCCAACTCGCGCGTGCAGCTAAATAACAGTCCGCAGACCATTGGCAATCTCTCGCCGACCGGCATAATCGAGGCCATCCCGCTGGCAACCGCAGAACAGCGTCGTTTTGAGGCAGGCGTTCCCACCTCGCTCTTGAATGTTGGCACGGCTACTTTCATCCCCGCCGCAAACGATCCCGACAACCTGCGCAAGGCAAACTTTTTTTCCGGAGCGGTAGAATTTACGCAACGTCCGACCGAGAAGTTTGGCTACACCATCAGCTATCAGGGTCTGGCCACGAACCGCAGCGGTATTAATGGACCACGAGGCGTTGGCTTTCAACCGTTTGGCGGCACCGATCGATCGGATTTCAACGCGCGGGTCCATACGCTAAGTGCACGTTTCGATGTGCAGGCCGGACACGCCAACTTCATCAGTGGAGGTTACGAGTTTGAAAGTGAGAACTTCAAAAATCCGTCATTCCCCGTCGATCCCGCCGGCAATTCCAACGTTGATGTTACGCAAAGAAGCCACACGCTCTTTGTGCAGGATCAATTGCGCTTCAAGGATGACCGCTTGCAAATCTCAGGGGCCTTTCGCTCACAATTCTTCCGACTGCAACAACCGCTGTTCACGCCTGCAGCTTCTTCTCCATACGCGGGCCTGACTTTTCTGTCACCGCCAACGGCCTACACCGGCGATGGGTCCGTCGCGTATATGTTTCGATCGTCGGGTACTAAATTGCGTGCCCACGTCGGAAATGGCTACCGGGCGCCCTCGCTTTTTGAACGCTTCGGCGCATTCTTCGACAGCTTTTTCGGCTACACCCCCGTGGGTGATCCGCGGCTGAGACCGGATCGTTCAATTGCCTTTGACGCGGGGATTGATCAGACGCTGTACAAAAACCGCTTGCGGGCTTCGGCGACTTATTTCTACACCGAGCTTCAGAAAGTGATCATCTTCGATTTTTCAGGCTTGATCGATCCGGCAACAGATCCCTTCGGTCGCTTCGGTGGGTATGTCAACACGAAGGGCGGAATTGCCCGCGGTATCGAGTTGAGCTTGACAGCGACACCAGCGCGCACGCTGAATATCTCGGTCGCTTATACGCTTACGAAGAGCCTGCAACGCAGACCCCAATTGCCGGGTATCCTCCGTTCGCTCGGGATTCCCGATCATCAATTCTCGCTGGTTGCTACGCAGCGCATCGGCCGTCGCGTTCTGGTCAATTTTGATCTGTCAGCATCGAGCGATTACCTGGCGCCGATATTTAATCCCGTTACCTTCGGCAGCCGCGCATATCGCTTCCGCGGATTAGCTAAGGCGGATCTGGGCGGGAGCTACACACTGCCATTTGGCGAATCACGCTCCCTGCGTTTCTTCGGTTACGTGGACAATCTGTTTGACCGGGAGTATTTCGAGGGCGGCTTTCGCACGCCAGGGCGCACCGGTCGGGCCGGTGCCTCGTTTAGCTTCTGATTTTGTCTTTTGGAGTGAGCCGGCTTGACGGCTTTGGTCGCCCGCTGCACTGGCATCCAGTTGAAAGCTCAGACCTAGCGGCGTCAAGCCGCCGCTGAGAAAGGCGGCGACAAGCCGCCGCACTCCAAAAGCGCTGCGATGAAAAATAAGACTGCATTGATGTCGTGGAGCGGTGGCAAAGATAGTTGTCTTGCGCTCTACGAAATTCAAAGGGCGCAAACCCACCGCATCGCTGCGCTGCTAACAACTGTTACGCGAGACTACGACCGGATCAGCATGCATGGCGTGCGTCGGGTGCTACTGGAAAAGCAAGCCACCAGCCTGGGCCTGCCACTTCATCAGATTCTCATCTCAAAAGGCGCGACCAACGAAGAGTATGAGGCGAAGATGGTTGAGGCATTTTCAGAGTATCGTGGGAAAGGAATTGATTCTGTGATATTTGGCGATCTTTTTCTTGAAGACATCCGAGCATATCGGGAGCAGTTTCTCGCGCGGAACAACATGCGTGGTCTGTTTCCTGTGTGGAAGCGTGATACTGCCGCTTTCATTCGAGAATTTCTCGACTTAAAATTCAGAGCAGTTGTTACTTGTGTGGATGCGAAAGTTCTGGATCAATCGTTCGCCGGCCGATTAATCGATGAATCTTTTCTTTCATCGCTGCCGGCTCAGGTCGATCCTTGCGGCGAGAACGGAGAGTTTCATTCGTTTGTGTTTGATGGACCTGGGTTCTCAGCGCCGGTAAAGTTTTCGCTTGGCGAAACTGTTTTAAGAGAGTCGTTCTGGTTTTGCGACTTATTGCCGGAATGACTTCAAACGGTTTAATAAAAGATTAATCTGCGGAGCAATGCTTTCGTTCCTTCAAACTATGCAGGAATCCAATTCCGAACCCGTCCTACCAACCGCGCAACAGATTGTTTCGTTTCTGCCATCGGCCACGGAGATGGCGTGCGCTCTGGGTCTGTCCGACCAATTAGTCGGCATCACGCATGAGTGTGACTACCCGCCTGAAGTACGAGGGAAGGCGATAGTTGTTCGCAAAGCTCTTCCGATCGAGAGGATGAGTCAACGCGAAATTGATGTCGCGGTGAGCGAGAGAATGCGGGAGGGACGGAGTCTCTATGAGGTTGACGAAAAGCTCTTGCAACAACTTGCGCCCGACTTAATTCTGACTCAGGACCTATGTCAGGTCTGCGCGCCTTCTGGGAACGACGTATCACAGGCTCTAAATCTGCTGCCCAAAAAGCCGCAAATCCTCTGGTTGACGCCAAATTCCCTGGAAGAAATATTTGCTAATTTGCGTGAGCTTGGAGAAGCAACAGGCCATACCAAAAAGGCTGAGGAATTAGTTGCCGAGGGACGCGCCAGGCTACACAAGATACAAGCGGTCACGAAAAATCTAATCCTCCGGCCTCGTGTCTTCTGTATGGAATGGCTTGACCCTGTCTATTGCAGCGGCCACTGGGTGCCAGAGATGGTCAAAATCGCAGGCGGCCTGGACGCGCTTTCACAGGCGGGTGCGGATTCCGTGCGCATTCCCTGGGAGGAAGTGGTCGAATGGAAACCTGAGGTTCTGATTGTTACCCCGTGTGGCTGTGACCTGGAGCAGACAATTGAACAGTCGCGACAGCTTTTCACTTATCCGGGGTGGTCCACTCTTCCGGCTGTTCTTAATGGCCGCGTATATGCGGTGGACGCGAACTCTTATTTCGCCCGGCCCGGCCCCCGAGTAGTCGATGGTACGGAGCTTTTGGCTCACCTTATTCACCCCGAGTTGTTTTCACGGCATGGGTCGAAAACCGCATATCAACGCTTGGAGTTCTAACCATATTTTGTTGTCGACGGTCCGCGCGCTCTTATGGGGCTTACAAAACAAAAGTGCTGCTCAAACTGTGGCGATAGCTTTATCTGTGGTCCGGAAAAGGAAAAGCAATGCTGGTGTGAGCACCTGCCTCATGTTTCATTACCAGCTAATAAAGATCAGGATTGCCTTTGTCCGAAATGTTTGTCGGCTGTCATCCAGAAAGCAACTCGGACGACTGATTCACAGCCGGATGACATTGGATCAACTTGAAATGCCGGGTTACCAAAAACGATCCAGGTTGCAAGGTTTTGCGGGTTGATGGGCGCAAGTGCGTCCCTTACAACAACCTGTCCTTGCAACCTGAAACTCGTTGGCCGCTTGTATGTGCGCGGCGAAGTTAAGGATTTTTGGTAAATAAACCTCCCGCCAGAAAGATCGCACCCACAATCAAATGAATGCCGTGATCGACTTTGCCTAACATCAAAGGCCCAATGTGCAACTCTCCCATGGCTAGTCCCAGGATTCCGAGCAGCAAATAGACCAAACCAAAGATAATGCAGAAGCCTTTTGCGCCGCTGAGCGACCCGGAAAACCCAAAGTAGAGCGCAATCACTCCGGTAAGAATATGTACGAGATTATGCGCGGGCGAAAGATGGGCGCCGAGGGAATCCAACACGTGAGTAAAACCGAGCACGCCAACCAACAGCAGCACCAGGCCCATAATCTTAGCAACAGTTTTTGCCATGATTACTGTTTCTTCTCCTCTGTGAAAGGTTGACTACCATGCGGCCGCCCCGTTAATGGAAAAGCAACCGCGCAAACCAGCGAGGATGATGTCAAACGGTGGCGAATGTATATCAGAGTGTCCCGTTTCTTGCAAAGGTTTTTTGCAGGCTGAAGCAAGAAATCGCTGCACCATTCCGGGCGAACAAATCAGAGTGCTATACTAAAAACCATTCTCCCGCTTAAACGGTCTTTTGAAGATTTGGAGTTGAAGTATGTGGAAAATCTGTCAGCCAAAGCAGGCTATAAAGCGGCTCGTCTTGAGCAGCGTGCTTATTCTTTCGTTCGTTTGCGCGGTAAGCGCATACACCGTTGTCATGCGCGGCGGAAAGCGGATTGAAATACCGTCGAAATTTCTGGTTACCACTACGACGCTGACCTATGAAGCGGGGCCGGGAATTCAAATCACGTTGCAACTCGCAGCCATCGACATTACGGCAACTGAGAAAGCGAACAACGAAACAGCTGGGGCCCTTTTGCGGCGTGTTGGTGCTGCAAACGAAGAATCGACTGCGCAAAATCGGGGCGAAGTTGAAAAAACCAAGGCCTCCCGAGTGCGGCGAACGATCACCAATCGCGATCTCGAAGCATCGACGGTGCGCCGCCGGCAAAGCGAGCTCGCTTATGAAAAGCGAAGAAAGGAACTTGGCTTGCCGAGCGTGGCCGAATCGCGGCGTCGGGCAGAAGTCGAGTCAGTTCAGATTCGAAACGAGCTGGCAGCGACACGGTCCTCCGAAAAAGAGTCAGAAAGTTACTGGCGCGCGCGTGCTTCGGCTCTGCGTACCGAGATAGCGGCTATCGATGCCGAACTGAATTACTTGCGCGTGCGCCTGGAGGATTCTCCGTTTCCGTTATCGAGCGGCTTTACTTCAATTAGCGTTGCGCCGTTTATTACATCAGGTATTTCATTCGGCAATGCCGTTATCGGCGGTCCGTTTACAGGCGCTGCCGTACCACATCCTTTTCCAGTATTTGGCGCGCCGCAATTCGGAACGCATTTGCAGGCGCGTCTTGGTTTCGGTGGCGGCGACACGCGCGGACGAGTCTTATTGAACAACGGCGGCTTTCGTCATTCCAGATCGCTTGGCTTCGGGTTTCCATTTCCGGTTGTTTCGAGCGTGGGTGTTTTTGGGGCCGGAATTCAGTCTTACGATTTCAGTTACGAACGCAGCGCGCTGATAACGCATTTCAACGAGTTGGCAACTGCGCGCGCCGGACTCAATGCCAGGTGGCGCGAGCTTGAGGATGAGGCGCGACGCGCCGGTGCGCCGCCGGGTTGGCTGAGAACGCAGTAGGCAGAAGGCAGAAGGCAGTAGGCACAAAGCACAAAGCACAACTGACCACTGACTACTGACAACTAACGAATGACCAACACTTGGGAAACAATTATCGGCTTAGAGATTCATGCGCAACTGAGCACTGAATCGAAAATCTTTTGCGGGTGCTCGACGCGCTTTGGAGACGAGCCCAACGCGAACACCTGTCCAGTTTGTCTGGGCTTGCCGGGAGCGTTGCCTGTTTTGAATCGACGCGCAATCGAGCTTGGCGCTCGGGCTGCGCTCGCGCTTGGCCTGCACATAAACAAGCGCTCGATCTTTGCGCGCAAGAATTATTTCTATCCTGATCTGCCGAAGGGTTATCAAATCTCGCAATACGACCAGCCGTTTTCAGCCAACGGTGAACTGGAGATCATGACTGCCGAGCGCGACGAGGCCGGCCATCCGCTTCAGTGGCGGCCAAAAAAGATCACGATCACGCGGCTGCATCTGGAAGAAGACGCCGGCAAGAACGTGCATGAAGGACTGCCCGACATCGATCGTTATTCTTACATCGATCTAAACCGCGCAGGGACGCCGCTCGCCGAAATTGTTACTGAACCGGATTTCCGTTCATCCTGGGAAGCCTACGATTACGTAAATCACGTGCGTCGCGCGCTGCAATGGGTTGGCGCGTCTGAGGCAGACATGGAAAAGGGGAACTTGCGCTGCGAAGCGAATGTGTCAGTTCGCCGTCGCGGCGATCAAACGCTTGGCACCAAGGTAGAGTTAAAGAACCTGAATTCAGTTCGTTTCATGCATCGAGCAATCGAGTTTGAGGTTGAGCGCCAAATTGGCGTTCTGGAAGCCGGCGGCCGCTTGCAACAGGAAACGCGGCTTTGGGACGAGCGCGCGGCTGAAACGCGCGTCATGCGTTCAAAAGAAGAAGCGCATGACTATCGTTATTTTCCCGAGCCCGATCTGCCGCCACTTGAAGTTTCCGATGAATTTATTGTTGAGGTGCGCGCTGCGATGCCTGAATTGCCGGAGGCGCGCCGCAAACGATTCATGGAAGCATATGGTTTGGGTTTCGCAGACGCGTCCCAGTTAACGTCTGAACGATCGTTGGCTGATTACTACGAAAAAGCAGCGGCAGCGTCGGGCGATCCGCGCGCTGCCTCGAATTGGATTCGCACTGAGCTGTTGCGGGAACTGGATGCCGCGGGTCTGCTCGCGCAAGCTTCACCAGTTTCGCCCGAAGAGTTGGGAGCGCTGGTCCATCTGATCAATGACGGGAAGATAAGCGGCAAACAAGGCAAAGAAGTTCTGGTCGAAATGTTCAAAACTGGTAAGACTGCCGCGGCTGTTATTGAAGAGCGTGGCTTTGTGCAAGTAAGCGACACAGGCGAGATTGATCGCATCGTTGATGAAGTGATCGCCGCTAACCCATCCCAGCTTGAACAATATCGCGCGGGCAAGGAAGCGCTGTTTGGCTTCTTCGTAGGCCAGGTCATCAAAGCTTCGAAGGGCAAGGCGAATCCGAAGATTGTTAACGAGCGACTGAAGGCGAAGCTGAACGGTTGATCTTCGCGGCTTGCCGCAGCACAGTGCGGTAAGGCTCTGCCTTACCGCAAGCCACCGTAAAGTTTCTTTCCCGTTGCTTCGAGGCTCGAGCCTCGAAGCAATGGGAAAAGGTCTAGAGACACTTGACGGAAGGGCAGAGCCCTTCCGCACATCAGTTGAGGCGGCAAAGCGTAATGTGAGAGGCGCGGCGCACTTTCGCTTGACATTCTTTAAGCTGGACTTTTCATGGATCTTCAAAATAAAACGGCAATCGTTACGGGCGGCTCGAAGGGAATCGGCCGCGGCATCGCCGAGGCATTGGTGGGCGAGGGAATCAATGTCGTTATCAGCGCGCGCAGCCGAAATGAGATCGACGAAGCGGTGCTGAAACTCAATGCCTTGCGTTCCGGCTCAGCCACCGGCATCGTTGCCGACGTTTGCAACTATGCACAGGTGCAAGCGCTGTTTGAGCGGGCTGTTGCTGTGTTTGGTGGCGTCGACATTCTGATCAATAACGCCGGCATTGGTATCTTCGGGCCAGTTGAAGAAATGGCGGTCGAGGATTTCCGCGCGGTGCTCGAGACAAATGTTTTCGGCGTCTTCCATTGTTGTCGCGAAGTGATTCCCTTGATGCGCGCGCGTGGTGGCGGCTACATCATTAACATTTCTTCGTTGGCTGGAGTTAACGCCCACCCAAAAATGGCCGCGTACAATGCATCCAAGTTTGGCCTGAACGGGTTTAGTGAAGCGCTGATGCAGGAAATAAGGCACGACGGCATCAAAGTCAGTTACATAATGCCGGGCTCGGTGAACACGGAATTCGGTGGTGATTCGCCCGATGAATCAAAGGCCTGGCAACTGACGCCCGCGGATATCGCCAAAGTTGTTATCGATCTGCTGCAACATGACGAGCGCAGCCTGCCGAGTCGCGTAGAGATAAGGCCAAGCAAGCCGCCGAAGAAATAGATGCGAGCTGTGGTTCAGCGCGTGACGCGCGCCAAAGTAACAGTCGAAGGGAAAACAATCGGCGAGATCCAAAAAGGTCTCGTCGTTTTGCTGGGTGTAGCGCGAGATGATTCGCAAACTGACGCAACCTACCTCGCAAACAAGATTGTCGCTTTGCGAATCTTCGACGACGAACAGGGCAAGATGAATGTGTCACTGAAAGATACCGGCGGTGACGCTTTGGTGGTTTCGCAGTTTACGCTTTACGGCGATGTGCGGCGCGGACTGCGGCCTTCCTGGATCGACGCGGCCGCACCGGAAATCGCCGAGCCCTTGTATGACTTCTTTTGTAACGAAATGAGAAAAGATTTGGGTGATGTAGCTACCGGCAGTTTCCGCCAGATGATGCAAGTGGAATTGATCAACCATGGGCCGGTAACGATTCTGATCGATAGCAGAAAACTGTTTTAGTTTCCGCACAAAAAGAGCGGGGGCAAGCCCACCTTCCTGACCCCGAGCTAAATAGAATTGAGGTTATGCTCGGAGCCGGAAAGCCTTTCAACGTGGTAGCGATCGCGTAAGACCAAGGGTCTCGAGGTCGGAAGGCGGGCTTGCCCCCGCTCTTCGTCGGTCCACTACATTCTTGCAAAGCCTGGTTAAATCGACTCCTCGTCGGCCTTTGAGTTTTCGTTCAGCTCATAGCGGTCGCGGTCGCGACGTTCTATCTTGTCAAGGAAATCCAGCTCTTCATTATCTTCAAAATTTACGCCCACCGCGTTCGCATTTTCCTCCACCATCGATTGATCCGGAGTAGGGTTATCGCCGCCGACAGACTCCGACCCGCTCTCATTCACGTCTTCCCAGGAAGCGTCCAGGTCGCCGCCCGCGTCTTTTGGGGAAGCGGCGGTGTTGTTGCGAAGCCGGTGCGCTAACTGGTCCGGATCCTTCGGCGCGCGCGCAATCTCTCCTTCCATAAACTCTTCGATTTCGGGATTAGGAATGTAATCGGGATTATTGCTCAAGTATTCAAACTCGTCCGCCGGTTTCTTGGTCATGGAAGCTCTCTCCTCGCCTGGGATCATCGGCTCCTAACAATCGTTGAGATTGGCTGAGATTGATGACCGGATTTCAACGACTGAAGCTCTTACAAAATGTGGGGGTGGCAAAACTATAACAAATGCCACGAAAACTGACCAACATCTACGCCGATTCGTATTGAGTCAGTTTGATGTCCGATAAGCTTTAGCTTGTCGTGAGGTCGCGACAAACTAAAGTTTATCGGACACTTCGCATTGAAAACTGACCAACAACTGCGCCGCTTTTTCGGTCGAAAGCGACGAAATACCTCGCTTGACGATTAACCAACAGGACTTTACACTGAAGTTGCTAAACAAAAACTGTAACAAATTCGTTCCCGTGATTAATGGCCAGCAGTTAACCACGAAAATTTGCGGTTTCTATGCCACAAGCTCCATTTAATTGTCTCCAAAGTTTCAATCCCGGCCCCGGTCAAACTGCAAAGTATTATTCGCTCCCGCAGCTCGAACGGGAAGGCGTCGGTCCGATTTCAAAACTACCGGTGAGTATTCGCGTCGTACTCGAATCGGTGCTGCGAAACTGCGACAGCCGCAAAATCACTGAAGACAATGTGCGGGCGCTCGCAAACTGGCAGCCGAACGGCGAGCGCAAGGAAGAAGTACCGTTTGTAGTCGCGCGCGTGCTGCTTCAGGATTTTACCGGCGTTCCTTTGCTGGTGGATCTGGCGGCGATGCGCTCGGCGGTGGCGCGCTTGCGAAAGAACACCGGCATCATTGAACCGTTAGTGCCCGTGGATCTGGTAATAGATCACTCGGTTCAGGTCGATTTTTCCAGCACTAAAGACGCGTTCGAAAAAAACATGGCGATGGAGTTCAAACGAAACAACTCTCGCTATGTTTTTCTGAAATGGGGCACGCAAGCATTCGACGGTTTTGGCGTTATACCTCCCGGCATCGGCATCTGTCATCAGGTAAATCTGGAGTTTTTGGCGAAGAGCGTTTCGGAGCGCCACGGCGTTTACTATCCCGACACGTTGGTCGGGACAGATTCGCATACCACGATGATCAATGGCTTGGGAATTGTCGGCTGGGGTGTCGGTGGTATCGAAGCCGAAGCCGCGATGTTGGGCCAGCCCGTTTATTTTCTAACTCCGGACGTCGTCGGCGTGAACCTGACCGGCACTTTGCGCGAAGGCGTTACTGCAACTGATCTGGTATTGCGCGTGACGGAGATGCTGCGCTTGGCGAAGGTGGTGGGAAAGTTTGTTGAGTTTCATGGCGAGGGTGCAAGCAGCTTGTCGGTGACCGACCGCGCCACGATTGCGAACATGGCGCCCGAGTATGGTGCGACGATGGGATTCTTCCCAGTGGATGAACAGACCTGCGTTTACTTGAAAGCAACTGGACGCACTGAGAACCAGGTTGCAGCTGTGCGAAACTATTACAAGGCACAGGGCATGTTTGGAATTCCAAAGTCGGGCGAATGCCAATACAGCGCCGTCCTCGATCTCGAGCTCGCGTCCATTTCGCCAAGTGTAGCTGGGCCAAAGCGTCCGCAGGATCGCATTGAACTTTCAAATCTCAAAGATCGATTCATCGATCTGTTGCAGAAACCGGCGAATGAGGGTGGCTACGGAAAATCAAAAGCAGAAATGGACTCGCGCTACTTCACGCGCATCGGCACCGTAGACATCGCAAAGAAGCCACTCGGCGGGGGCGGTGAACAGCGCCCAACTCCCGTGCCGGTCGCGGCTGGCGGTGTCGTAACAGCGCAGAACACGTCGGTGTGGACCGAGACCGAGATGGTGAATAACCGGCCCACGCCTGATCGTATGGAAGAAGTGCATCCCGAGGAGTTTCCCCATGCAGAAGTGGATCTGGGCCACGGCGATGTGCTGATCGCTGCCATCACCTCGTGCACCAACACATCGAATCCAAGTGTGATGCTGGCGGCGGGGTTGCTTGCGAAGAAAGCAGTTGAGCGTGGATTGACGGTTGGAGCATCAGTTAAAAATTCGCTGGCTCCAGGTTCGCGAGTAGTTACTGAGTATCTTCAGAAGACAGGCCTGCAACCGTATCTGGATCAACTCGGTTTCAATCTGGTCGGTTACGGATGTACTACCTGCATCGGCAATTCCGGGCCGCTCGATCCAACCATCGAGCAGGTGCTTAGTGAACACGATCTGATCGCGGCCAGTGTGCTTTCCGGTAATCGAAATTTTGAAGCCCGCGTTCATCAAAGCATCAAGGCAAACTTCCTGATGAGCCCGCCGCTGGTCGTCGCGTTTGCAATTGCCGGACGTGTGAACATTGATCTTTCGCGCGAACCGCTGGGCAAGGGAAGTGATGGCCGGTACGTTTACCTGCGCGATGTTTGGCCTAACATTCAGGAGATCAACTCGTTATTGGCGACGGCAATGGATCCGGAAACTTACCGGCGACTCTATAGCGGCTTTGCCGAGCAGAATCCGTTATGGAATGAGATTCCGACGAGCACCGGCAACGTTTATGAATGGGACAATGAATCAACGTACATTCGCGAGCCGCCATACTTCGATGGTTTCAGCAATGCAGTTGAAGAGTGGCAAGACATTCGCGGCGCGCGGCCGCTGGCAATCTTTGGTGATTCGGTTACTACGGATCACATCAGTCCGGCCGGCGCGATCAAGGCCAGTTCCCCGGCGGGGTTGTATCTCCAGGAAAAGGGCGTTCAGATCGAAGACTTTAACAGCTATGGCTCGCGCCGCGGCAATCATGAAGTCATGGTGCGCGGAACGTTTGCAAACGTGCGCATTAAGAACCTGATGGTGCCGACGGTGGAAGGTGGCGTGACTATTTATAGATCAGAAGGTCATCAACCCCATGGCGAGCGCATGAGCATCTACGATGCGGCAGTGAAGTATCAGCAAGAAGGCGTACCGTTGGTTGTAATTGCCGGCCAGGAGTATGGCACGGGCAGCTCGCGCGACTGGGCCGCGAAGGGCACACGGTTGCTAGGGGTGAAGGCCGTCATCACGCAGAGCTTCGAACGAATTCATCGCAGCAATCTGGTCGGCATGGGAGTTTTGCCTTGTCAGTTTAAGGAAGGAACCAACGCGGCTTCGCTTGGTTTAGACGGCAGCGAGACTTTTGCCTTGCTCGGTCTCGAAGATGGCGTGGCGCCGCAAAAGGAGCTAAAAATGATTATTCACCGGGCGGCAGGAAAAACTGATGAGGTGCCGGTGACGCTGCGCATCGATACGCCAATCGAGATCGACTACTACCAGCATGGCGGAATTTTGCCGTACGTTCTCAGGCAATTGCTGGCGGGCACCACAGATTTCTGAGTTGAATGTCCGACAAACTTAAGTTTGTCGTCGTTAACATTCGAAACGCTCAAATAAAAACGACAAACTGAAGTTTGTTGGACAATATAGGGAGTAATAAATGTCATCAGCACAACCAGCCGGAACAAATTCAGCTCGCAAGTATCAATTACTGATCGATGGCCAGTGGGTCGACGCGCAATCCGGCAAGACCTTCACTACGCCGAATCCGGCAACCGGCGAAACACTCGCTGAAGTTGCCGAAGCCGACAAGGCTGACATCGACAACGCTGTGGCCGCGGCGCGCCGGGCGTTTGAAGGTAAATGGTCAAAGATCAGCGCGCGCGATCGCGGACGCATGCTTTACAAGTTATCGCAGTTGATTGAAGAGCACAGCACAGAGTTGGCCGCACTGGAAACTGCCGACAATGGCAAGCCAATCAAGGAATCGGCCTACGTCGATCTGCCACAGGTTGCGGAAAATTTTGAATACTTCGCGGGCTGGGCCACGAAGATCGAGGGCGAAACGATTCCCGTGCCCGGACAAATGTTTAACTACACTTTGCGCGAGCCGGTTGGCGTGTGTGGACAAATCATTCCCTGGAACTTTCCGCTGTTGATGGCTGCGTGGAAACTCGCGCCGGCACTCGCGGCTGGCAACACGATTGTGCTTAAGCCTGCCGAACAAACTCCAGTTACTGCGATGGAGTTGGGAAAGTTAATTCAGGAAGCCGGATTCCCGGAAGGAGTCGTCAACATCGTTCCCGGTTACGGCGAAACCGCCGGCGCAGCACTGGCCGCACATCCCGGCATTGACAAAATCGCTTTCACCGGCTCGACCGAAGTCGGCAAGTTGATTGCTAGGGCTGCGGCGGACAATCTGACAAAAGTTTCTCTGGAACTCGGCGGCAAGGCGCCGAACATCGTGTTCGCTGATGCTGACATCGAGCAGGCGGTTAACGGCGCGATGATGGGAATCTTCTTCAACCAGGGTCAGGTGTGTTGCGCCGGCTCGC
>DATNOG010000186.1:0-17278 GCA_035601415.1 Pyrinomonadaceae bacterium
GTCACCCCAAGCCGCTCTGGCTCCCGCCGTCGACCACCAATCCCAGCGCTCCTGCTTGTTTCACCACTCGCCTGCCACCCATCTCTCTTTCACCGCACCACTCCACGCCACACCCCTCTTCATTCAATCCCCATAACTCCCCCGCGGTTTCGTCCAACTGAATTCCTTCCGCAGTGCTCGCCGCTTCGACACCACACTCCCTCGAGAACTTGCCTCATGCCAACCTTGACCCCCGGCGAGACTTCGGAAAGAATCCTATTCGTTAGATGCTCCTGGAATTCATGCTGCATATTTAGCTTACGTTGTCCTCAGATAAGAGGAAGCAGAAGGTAAGCTTTAGAATTGGAGACTAAAAAGATGAAAGCGATGTTGACACTTGCATTACTTCTCTGTGTCTCTTGTGCCGTATCCTTTCAAGGGCAGAAATCCGAAAGCAGCAGTCCTACCGAAGGAGAACCGCAAGGTACGCCCACAGATTCTCGTACTGCTTCCAACCAAAGTCTCGCCATCATACCGTTTGAGCCAGGGGACAATCTCGCCTATCTGCGAGTGCGGGTGAATGGCTCTGCTCCGCTCCTGTTTGTTCTGGATAGCGGCGCGGGCGTGTGGGTCATTGACCAGTCGCAAGCCAAGACATTGAACTTAAAGACAGAGGAACAGGGAAAAATCACGGGCGCGGGTGCGGGCAACGTTGATGTCACTTATACAAAGAACGTCTCATTTGGTCTGCCGGGAATAGAAACCAGGGTTCCAACCGTCGCTCTTATTGATTTGTCAGCGCTAGCGGCTTCATTGGGGCGAAAGATTGATGGGATCATCGGTTATGATTTCTTTGACCGCTATGTTGTCGAAATTGATTATGACGCGTATATCGTCAGGCTGTTCGAGCCCAAAACTTACAACTATTCCGGCAACAGCGAAGTCATTCCAATTACGATCAAAAAGAAGCACGCTTATGTTACTGCAAAAATGAAATTGGCAGGACGCGAATCGGTAGCACGAGAATATCTTGTTGATTCGGGCTCATCTGACGCAGTTAATGACGAGCTCATTGCGCAATCATCTGCGCCAAAAGTGGAGGTTGTCGGCGGCGTAGGTTTAGGCCAGGAGTTCAAGGTTATTCTTAGTCGTGTCGAGCGTCTGCAGCTCGGAAGTATTGTGTTCGAGAACACGAATGGAGCATCGGGCGGGCAGAAGATCGGCGGAGAGCTACTGCATCGCTTCACAGTAATCTTTGACTACAGTCGCCAGCGCATGATTCTTGAGCCGAACCGTCACTTTCGAGACGGATTTGTCTTTGATATGTTCGGTGGAGATTTACGTTACGAACAGGAATCCAAAGCTTACAGAGTCAGTTCAGTTTACAAGAATTCTCCGGCGTCCGAGGCAGGATTAAAGGAAAGCGACCTCATCACGACAATTGACGGGCAGCCCGTTTTGTCATTCAGCCTAGATCAAGTGCGACGTATGTTTGCACAGGAAAAGGAATACAACTTAGGTATCCGACGCGGCAACGACATGATACAAGTCAAGGTAAAGTTAAGAAAGCTGCTCTAGGCAAAGGGCTCCTCAAGGATGTTTATTCTAGGAAGCAATCTCTTAGGCGACCGCATCTAACAATTCGTTGCAGGTGAGCCGCGATTGCGAGTCCTCCATGAAGCCTTTTCCTCTCAGTTGGTGCGATTCGCGCGGCCACCTGAACTCAAGCGTTGGATGTGCTTCGCAAACTCTAGGGGGATGATATTAGGCGTTTGACTTCCACTCTTTGGCTTGCATTGATGCTTGGCGCGTTCCTGTCGTCATCGACTCATGCTCAAACATCCACGCAAGTCTCAACCGAACCGGGCGTAGTCGCCGCTGTCGCTCCGACGTTTGGGCCAATCGCGCGTTCCGCCCGCGTAAAAGGCGACGTGGTTGTTGAAGTAACAATCAACACTCGAGGGGAAGTTGACGACACGAAAATAATCTCAGGACACGCGCTTCTTCAGGCCGCCAGTAAGGTCGCCGCAAAGAAATGGAAATTTGCCGTTGACGATCGCCGTAAACGTACTTGTCGCCTAACGTTCAGCTTTGGTTACATTGACGGTCGTAAATCAGACCCGGAGTACACGACAACGTTCATGCCGCCCTATCGGATTGAAATCTTGTGGAACCCTCCGGCCCCTGGTTATTAATGGGCACATCCAACAAATCGTTGGACGCGAGCGGCGGGGGCGTGTTTCGTAACTAGCTTGGTCCGGCGGAAGGTGCTTTGATTCGCGCCGCCGCGTCAACTCAAACGTTGGGCGTCTTTGATTCTTGACCGATGAAATACGTTTGCAACCATCTGCCCAAGCTAGTGAATAGTTTTGGTTTGATATGCGATGTGATGGGAGCGCTGCTCGTCTGGAAATATGGTTTGCCGGAGGCTATCAGCCGAACCGGAGCGATCCACATAATTGCGGAGCAATCTGACGACGACGAAATTTCGAAGGCAAAGAAGTTTGATCGATGGGCTCGTCTGGGCATCGGGCTATTGGTACTCGGGTTCATTCTTCAACTTGTCAGCAATTTCATCCCGTCTCTCCCGCGGTAATGCTGGGCGACGCCCAACAAATCGGGTATGGACGCGAGCGGCGGAAGCGCGTTTGCCAACTTGATTCGTGCGGCGGAGGGTGCTTTGATTCGCGCCGCCGCGTCAACTCAGACGTTATGCGTCTTACTCGTGACTGACAATGCGTATTAACATTGATGGAGGAGGGGCTTAAGACATAAGCTCAGAAATGGTCTCGGTCGCTCCAGCATTGGGTTGAAAAATTCGGAGCTCAGCGTCTCAAGCCTACAACCCGACGTTCATCAATACGATTGTTCTTCATGATTTCAGATCCCCCCTTTTCATCCACGTTAATTCGCGGCCATATTTTTTACAACTTACGATTGCGTTCCTTAAAGGCCGTCCCAAAGTCTGTTAACAAATAATTCAGCCTGAGTTTAGATTGATGTAACACCCACTATCTAGAGTGGGCTGCTATTCGCATCTTTCGCCCATTAAGTTTGAGGAAAAAATATGCCCCTCTTTAATAGAATTTCGTCGCTCGCCCTATGGACTTCATTACTAGCGCTTGTGGCTTTTGGGTTCGCTTGTAGTGGTCAACAAAGCGGAAACGAGCGTGGATCTATCAATCTGCAAGGCGCAGGCGCAACCTTTCCGAATCCGCTTTACCAAAAATGGTTGAGCGAATACGGCAAGCTGCATCCGAATGTGCGCATTGACTATCAATCGATTGGCTCGGGCGGCGGCATCAAACAAATACAGGCGCAGACGGTGGACTTTGGTGCTTCGGATGCGCCAATGAGCGACGCGGATTTGAAAGCAGCGCCGGGCGAACTCCTTCATGTACCGACTGTCCTGGGCGCAGTTGTCGTTACCTATAACGTGGCTTCGATTACTCAGCCTCTCCACTTGTCGCCTGAAGTTTTGGCGGACATTTTTCTCGGCAAGGTAAAGAAGTGGGACGACGCGCACATCAAACAGGACAACGCGGGCGTCAATTTACCGGCGGCGGATATCACGGTGGTCCATCGTGCCGATGGCAGCGGCACGTCGTACGTCTTCACCGACTATCTTTCGAAAGTAAGCGCCGAGTGGAAAGAAAAAGTTGGCACTGATAAGTCTCCGAAGTGGCCGGTGGGTCAGGGTGGCAAGGGCAACGAAGGCGTGACCGGACAGATTAAGCAACAGCCAAACACGATTGGGTATGTTGAGTTGGCCTATGCAGTACAAAACAACTTGCCCGCTGCTCTGATCAAGAATGCAAGCGGAAAGCTTATTGAGCCTTCAATTGATGCGGTAACGGCGGCGGCAGCCTCCGCTTCCGCGCAAACACCCGACGATCTACGCGTGTCGATCACAAACTCCGCCGGCGAGAACGCCTATCCGATCTCAAGCTACACCTACATCCTCGCCTATAAAGATCAGAAGAACGCGGAGAAAGGAAAAGCGCTGGTTGACTTTCTCTGGTGGGGAATTCACGACGGCGAGCAGTTTGCGAAAGGCCTGCAGTATGCGCCGCTGCCGGCTGAGATAGTCAAGCGAGCAGAAGCGAAGATCAATTCAATAACTTCGGGCGGCAAGCCACTGCGGTGATGTGCTTATTCCCCTCCCTTTGGGAGGGGTTAGGGGAGGGTCCGAAGCTTGACGCGCACAAGCCCTCTCCCCAACCCTCTCCCAAAGGGAGAGGGAGAAAGACTTCAAACTGAAGTTTGCCGGACAAGTTTAGAGGCGGGCATTAATTCGACGGCCCGCCTCTCGGTCATTCAAATGGAACAAGCCATCGGCGAGCGACGCTCGTCTCTAAATGTTAATTGGAGACAATTGCTTTCGCCCACCGGCAACACCGGCGACGCAGTGTTTCGCTGGTTGTTGTTTGCGGCCGCGTCGCTGCTGGTACTGATTGTTGCCGCAATGATCCTGGCGCTGACAGTGAAGTCAATGCCGTCGATTCGTCAGTTTGGTTTTCACTTCCTGACCAGCTCCGAATGGAATCCGGTAAAGAGCGAGTTTGGCGCGTTGCCTTTTATCTACGGCACAGTCATGTCCTCGCTGATCGCGCTCGTGATTAGCGTGCCGCTGTCTTTGGGAATAGCGATCTTTTTGGTCGAGCAGGCGCCGCGCCAACTCGCCAGGCCAGTGACATTTCTGATCGAACTGCTGGCTGCGATTCCCTCAGTAGTTTATGGGCTCTGGGGAATCTTTGTGCTTGCTCCTTTTTTGCGCGTCCACGTTGAGCCACCGTTGCAGCACTGGTTTGGCTGGCTTCCGCTTTTCAAAGGACCAATCACGGGGATCGGATTGCTCACCGGCGGCATCATCCTCGCGATCATGGTGACGCCGATTATTTCTGCGGTCGTTCGTGACGTGCTGGCGGCTGTTCCGGGTTCGCAACGTGAAGCAGCGCTGGCGTTGGGGGCGACCAAATGGGAAACAACACGCGTAGTTTTAGTAAACGGAGCACCCGGAATCGCCGGCGCGGTCATTCTGGGTTTAGGCCGCGCCATTGGCGAAACGATGGCGGTGACAATGGTCATCGGCAATCGCGCGCACATCAGCGCTTCGCTTTTTGATTCGTCATACACGATCGCTTCGGCTATTGCCAATGAGTTTACGGAAGCGACGCAGGATCTCTATCTCAGCGCGCTGGTTGAGCTGGGACTGATCTTATTTTTGGTGACCTTCGTAGTGAATGCGATTGCACGAGTCTTGGTGTGGAACGTGACGCGCAAGATGAGCGGCGTCGGTAACGCGTAACGCTAACTTCATGCGTAAAGCAAACTGTTAGTTTGCGGATCGCTCGCAAGAGGCCACGATGATGGCAATCGCTTCGCAAACCAATCTTGTGTTTTACGAAAGACCGCAAACTAACAGTTTGCTTTACGAAAAAAGATGAGAAAAGTAGATCGACTACGCCGCAACAGGAGCGCGACGATGACCACATTGACCGCGCTTTGCACCGTTGTGGCCGTCGGCATTCTACTGATCATTCTCATTTATATTGCCATGCAGGGCATTGGTTCGCTCAGTTTTCGGTTTTTGGTTGATAGCCCGCGCCCGGTTGGCGAAGGCGGCGGCATCGGCAATGTGATAGCGGGAACGCTGGTGTTGCTTGGGCTATCGGCGGCAATTGGACTTCCCTTCGGCATCGCGGTCGGCGTCTATCTCTCCGAATTCGGCACTGGAAAATTCGGCAGCGCAGTGCGATTTCTAACTGACACGCTGACCGGCATT
Source organism: Pyrinomonadaceae bacterium (assembly GCA_035601415.1). GTDB lineage: Bacteria > Acidobacteriota > Blastocatellia > Pyrinomonadales > Pyrinomonadaceae > PSRF01. The sequence goes on from DATNOG010000186.1 coordinate 5,765, forward strand.
CCCTCGATCGTTACCGGCGTGTTTGTCTACACGATAGTGGTCGTACCGTTGAAACATTTTTCGGCGCTGGCGGGCGGTATCGCGCTGGCGCTGATCATGATTCCAATCGTCGCGCGCACCACCGAAGAGATGATCAAGCTGGTGCCGCAAAGCCTGCGCGAAGGAGCACTCGCATTGGGCGCGCCGCAGTGGCGCACGACGTTAGGTGTTGTGATTCCGGCGGCGGCGTCGGGAATCGCGACCGGCGCCATGCTGGCCATCGCGCGTATCTCGGGCGAGACGGCGCCGCTGTTGTTCACGGCGTTCGGCAGTCGCTTTTTTAGTTATTACCTGGATCAACCAATCGCTTCGCTAACGGTGCAGATTTATAACTACGCAATTTCGCCTTACGACGAATGGCACGCGCAGGCATGGGCCGCGACTTTGGTTCTGATGACGTTGATACTGTCGATAAATATTGTGGTCCGCATTTTTACGCGCAAACGGTTCTGAGATCTGAAATCCGCAATTCGAAATTCGAAATCCGAAATTCCTAGAATGCCCGCACCGACGTTAACAACTAGGATCGCAGTCTCCGAACGCGCAGCGGAGAGCCTTGCGGCCACGACCGTTGCGGCGGCGAAGATTGCCGTGCGCAATCTGAACTTCTATTACGGAAAGACTCAGGCATTGCATGACGTTTCGCTGGAGATACCGGAACGCATCGTTATGGCGTTCATCGGCCCCTCCGGCTGTGGCAAGTCGACTTTGTTGCGCACGCTGAATCGAATGAATGACGTTATTCCCGCTACGCGCGTCGAGGGCGAGGTGCTGATGGATGGTCGCGATATTTATGAAGCGGGCACGGATGTAGTCGAGTTGAGAAGAAAAGTAGGCATGGTGTTCCAGAAATCGAATCCATTTCCCAAAACGATCTTTGACAACGTCGCCTACGGCCTACGCATTAACCGGTTAACTACCAGCAAATCCGAGCTAGCCGGTCGAGTGGAACAGGCACTGAACGATGCCGCGCTCTGGTCCGAAGTAAAGGACCGTTTGCAGACGTCGGCTCTTAGTTTGTCTGGAGGCCAACAGCAGCGCCTTTGCATTGCGCGCGCGCTGGCAGTGCGGCCTGAGGTAGTATTGATGGACGAGCCGGCATCGGCGTTGGATCCGATAGCGACTTCGAAGATCGAGGAGTTGATCGTCGACCTGAAGCAGCGCTACACGATCGTAATCGTGACGCATAACATGCAACAGGCGGCACGGGTTTCGGACACGACCGCGTTCTTCCTCTTAGGCAAATTGATTGAAGTGAACTCAACGGAAAAAATGTTTACGAATCCAAGCGAGAAACTTACAGAAGACTACATAACGGGACGGTTTGGGTAACACATTGCCGATTGCCAATTGCCAAATGCCGATTGAGGGTTTCGCAATACGTACGCATCGCCTTTAAGCAAAGAACAGAGCCAATCGGCAATCGGCAATCGGCAATCGGAAATGAAGTGACATGGATCAGCATCGCCATCTTGACGACGAACTAAACTCGCTGCGCGACCGCGTGTTGCTGCTGGGCGGCGAAGCCGAAGCCGCGCTTGACCGCGCCATGCTTGCGCTGACGGAACGCGACAGCGAAGTCGCGCGTCAGGTGCTGGATAATGACGATCAAGTCGACCGGCTGGAAGTTGAGATTGACCGCCAGTGCATCGACATCATCGCTCTGCGCCAACCGGCCGCGCGCGACCTGCGTTTTGTTATCTCGGTTGCGAAAATGGCGCCGGTGCTGGAACGCATCGCGGACCACGCGGCTAACATTGCCCGGGTGGCCCTCGATCTAAACAACGAACCGGAGTTGAAATCGGTTACTGAACTGAGTGGCATGGCTGGACACGCATTGCGCATGTTGCATCAGGCGTTGGATGCGTTCACTTCAGGCGACGCCTCGGCGGCACGCGAGATCATCAAGAGCGACTCGGTAATCAACGATCTTTATAACCACATCTTCCATCAGTTGATCGAAATGATGGTCACTGAGCCAGCCACTGCCACCCGCGACGCGCGCCTGCTTTTCGTTGCCAAACATCTGGAACGCATCGGTGACTACGTGACCGACATCTGCGAGTTGACGGTTTATATGGCCGAAGCCACATTCATCAAGCACTTTAAGTAGGACAGACATTCCTGTCTGTCCTTGTCGGCTTGGGCGCGTGCTCATGAGGGTCAGACATAAAAAGAGATTTTCCATTTATCATTTTTCAATTGCCATTTTTCATTTAAGACAAGCGGTAAGAGGTGAGACAAGGCTTGCACAGTTCCTGCCGCCATCAGCTAAATGAAAAATGTGAAATGAGAAATGGAAAATCTCTTGTCCTGCTTGAGCGGTTAGCACGCGAAAGAATCCGGACAGGCGGGAATGCCTGTCCTACTTAAAACAATGGCGCGACCGGTCCTCATAATTGAAGACGATCCGGACATCTCCGAGAGCTTGAAGTACAACTTCGAGCGCGAAGGATTGTCGACCGTTACCGCGGCCTCCGGTGAAGCCGGCCTGGCTGCGGCTCTTAACGAACGCGAGCCACCGGCGCTAATAATTCTCGATCTGATGTTGCCCGGAATGAGCGGCACTGAATTATGTCGCCGGCTTAGAAGAGAACCTGCAACCCGGCGAACGCCGATAATCATGGTGACTGCCAAAGCTTCGGAATCGGATCGCGTTACCGGACTGGACCTGGGCGCCGACGACTACATCACCAAGCCGTTTTCGGTGCGTGAACTCCTCGCGCGCGTGCGCGCAGTCATGCGGCGCATGGACGAGACGACCGGCAAGACTTATGAAGACGATCACTTGCAGATCGACTTCGACGACATTCGCGTAGTTTGCCGCGGTCAGAAGATCAAGCTGACGAACAAGGAATTCACTTTGCTTTCCGTGCTGGCGCGGAGTGCCGACCGCGTTATCACCCGCCAGCAATTGCTGGACAACGTTTGGGGCTACAGCTATTACGGAGACGCGCGCACACTCGACGTTCACATAAGACGGCTGCGACAAAAGTTGGGCGAATGCGGCGACTGCATTGAAACTGTCGTTGGCGTTGGCTACCGTTTCGTCGGCTGTCCCGCCAACGGGTAACGGCGGAGTTCTTCTTGCGGTGGTACGTTAGAGGCGGGCGATGCCCGCCATTATAATTGGCGAAGGCGATAACAGTGTCCAAGCGCAATGCCATCTTGATCGCAGCCGGCGCGTTTTTCCTTGCCGCGCTGCTTCTGGTGCCTTCTTTTCCAGCGCGCCTGTTTGCGGCTGTTTTTACCTCTCTAGTCGCGATCTTTTTGTTGGGCAAAACTTTCTCAACCGGAAATAACACAGGAAATCTCGCTGTAAATCGCGCCAGTGAATCAACCGGCGACGAATCAGCGACTGAAATTTTTGCGTTGGGCAAGTTGTTCGAGGCGACGATGAGCGGCATGCGCGAAGGATTGCTGGTCGTGGATAAGGACATGCGCGTCGTTGCTTCAAACCCCGCCGCGCACCGGCTGTTCAATCTTTCGGGCGGCAAACTAAATTCGCAGCGCCTGACGGAGCTGACGCGTAACCCCGCGATTTACAGCGCATTTCTCGATGCGTTAAAGGGAATAGAACGCAGCGGCGTGAAAGTTGAAACACATGGCACTGAGCGTTTAATTTTCGATTTGCGCGTGGTGCCGCTGAACAATTCGAATGGTACCCCTGCTAACCGTTGGCCCGGCAGTACGGAACCAGCTGTCCCACAAGGGGCCCTGGGAGTTTTTATTGACGTCACGCGCATCGAGCGTCTCGAGCGCGTGCGGCAGGAGTTTCTTTCGAATGTCTCGCATGAGCTGCGCACGCCGCTGACGGCAATCCTGGCTTTCGTCGAAACTTTGGAAACAAGCGCCATCGAAGATCAGGAGAGCGCAAAACACTTTCTTTCCATCATTCGCAAAAGCGCGTTACGCATGAACACCTTGATCGGAGACATACTCGAGTTGAGCGCGATCGAAGCGGGCAACGTAGAAGTAAGGGCAGAAGAGGTTGCACTGGCCCCTCTCGCTGCTGAGGTTATCTCCGCCCTGGCTGCGCAAGCCGAGGCACGGGCGATTATCGTTGTTAATGAAGTGCCGACCGACGTCAAAGTGTTTGCCGATCCGCGCCGGTTGGAGCAAATGCTGACGAACCTGATCGACAATGCCATCAAGTTCAATCGCGAGGCTGGCAAAGTGACGGTGAGTTTTGAACGTAGCGCTCGCGATCAAATATTGATCGCAGACACTGGCGAAGGAATCCCGGCGCAGTATCTTGATCGATTGTTCGAAAGGTTCTATCGCGTGGATCGCGCCCGTTCGCGCGACATGGGCGGCACCGGTCTTGGCCTTGCGATCGTGAAACACCTGGCCCGCGCGCACGGCGGCGAAGTAACCGTTACCTCTGAGTTAGGCAAAGGAAGTAACTTCACAATCGAACTACCACGCAAAGATAAATAGCAGAATACTCGGGACGATAGTTCGTCAGGCTTTCTTGATTTCAAAACGACATTGCGGTGGTCCATCCCGGTCACACCGTTCCTGAACCGGCGCGCCCACGATCTCTGACATGAGAGCTTCGGCAAGTTGACAGACTTCCGGATGTTCACTAACGGCTGCCGCCAGCGGACAACTGCCGCTGCGAATGATCAATTTGGTTTCCTCTTTCTCAATTCTGGCCGCGCCGCCCAGTGCTTCCAATGCCTTCACCGCGCTACGCGCGCGACTCTCCAAACTTCTTTTGGGCGAAGATTGACGCTCCGCCAGTGAGCGACCGACTTCCCGCAAAACCTCAGTGACAGTGTTTGGCTCAAGCCGCTTTTCCAAAATGGTAATGAGAGCGTTCAGCAAGAGATCGTACGCCTTGGGAAAAAGCCGCTCTGCCTCGTGGGTTAGCTTGTAAGCGAAATGTGGTTTGCGAAACCCACGCCGCACGCCACTCTGCTTGACCAGTCCATCGCGTTCAAGCGCCAGCAGTTGCGCCCTTACCGCGTTGTCGGTGAGCTGCAGTTTTTCCAGCAACTCATTAACCGTAAGACTCTCGCCGCGCAGCAAACTAACGATGCGCCCGCGGGTGCTCTCGAAAAACCTCTCCCCTGGTTTGGTTTTATCCATTAAAGCCTCAACCCAATGAGAGTATACACTTTTGCGCGGATTTCTCCAATAAGTCAATTTATTCCTTGACTTATTGGAGTGAGGTACCGTATTCTCGACTGCAAAACACATTTGACCCAAAAAGGCCGAGACAATTCTTCATATCTTAGGAGGCAGCACGATGGCACAAGCAATCTACGGGACAACTCTAACAGAGGCGACTGAGACGGACACGACCGCTCCAGGTTACCAGGGGTATCAGATCCTGCACCTTGGTTTTACGGTGGCGCCGATCGTCGCCGGGCTCGACAAGTTCTTTCATCTGCTGGTGAATTGGGACCAATACCGGCATTCGTCAACAATCTGACCGGCGGGCATGGACATCAATTGATGCTCGTGGCCGGCGTAATCGAGATCATCGCCGGTCTCGGCGTTTGGTTCAAGCCGAAGATTTTCGCTTATGTTGTTAGCGCCTGGCTGCTGCTAATTATCGCTAACCTGCTTTTGATTCCCGGCTACTTCGACGTTGCATTGCGCGATTTTGGTCTGGCACTTGGGGCACTTGCCCTGGGTCGCATGAGCCATGAATATATGGACATCAATTGATGCTCGTGGCCGGCGTAATCGAGATCATCGCCGGTCTCGGCGTTTGGTTCAAGCCGAAGATTTTCGCTTATTTTGTTAGCGCCTGGCTGCTGCTAATTATCGCTAACCTGCTTTTGATTCCCGGCTACTTCGACGTTGCATTGCGCGATTTTGGTTTAGCACTTGGGGCACTTGCCCTGGGTCGCATGAGCCATGAGTATTCTGACTGAGTAGTCAGGTTTGGTTCAGAGGCGGCGCGCACCGAGAGTGGAACAATCTCCTACCGATGGGGAATGCTCTTCGACTGACTGCTGCCTCGCTGGTTCCGCGTCAGCGCGATTTTCAGTAGCGGTGGAGTCACCAGGGTGGTGATTACAACCATGATCACGACGGCGCCAAACGTTGCCGAGCTCACCACCGGCGCCATCGTGCCTGTTGCATTCGGCAGCATCAGAGTCGCACCGATGCCGGCCACGATCAGGCCAACTTCGCCGCGCGGAATCATCCCAACTCCGACCGCCAAACGATTGAGCCCGCGCTCAGTTAACGCGAGCGAGCAGATCTGTTTGCCAGCAATTGCAGCGATGGTTAGCGCAAGAGCAAAACCGAGCAAATCCAAATGACCAAACACTCGCAGATCGACTTTCATTCCCATCAACGCGAAAAAGATGGGCACGAGAAACGTCGTAACCGGCTCGAGCAATTGACCTAAATCGCGTTCGCCGCGATCGGTAAACGATTTGAAGTGAACATCGTCGAGGACTAACCCGGCCGCAAAGGCGCCGACGATTGTTGCAAGCCCAACTCTGGCTGCCAGCCAGGAAAGTCCAAAACAAAACGCGATCGAGAGGACTAGCAAGATGCCGCGACTTTCCAGTCTGCTCGCACCGCGAAAAAGCGGTGGCACGAGGTAACGGCCAATCGCAAAGGCGTTGACAAAAAAGATAGCTGTCTTTGCGGCCAGCCAAAAAATATGAGCGACGGAAAGCGAAGTCCCTGCCGCAGCAGCCGCCACCGCGCCTACTACCGTCGCCAGGATCAGTAAACCGATAACATCGTCGATCACTGCCGCGCCCAGAATAATGCGCGATTCGCGCAGTCTTAGTTTTCCCAGATCTTTAAGAACGCGAGCGGTGATGCCGACGCTGGTTGCGCACAACACTGCGCCGAGGAAGATATGGACGAGTCGAGACTCATTTGGCAAAAAGTATGCGGACACTCCCCAGCCCAAAAAGAATGGTGCGATTACGCCGGCAACCGCGACGAACAGCGAAGACCAACCAACTTCCAGCATCTCGCCCAGGTTCGATTCCAGCCCCACTTCAAATAACAAAAGAATCACGCCTATCTGCGCCAGCGCTGCAATCACGCCATCGGCTTTGATCCAATCTGCGTAGTGAAAGCCAACGAGCGCGAGGTTGCCGAGAATGATTCCCGCTAACAACTCACCCAGCACTGCCGGTTGGCCAACACGTTCGAAAAGTTCGCTGCCAACTTTAGCAAGTAACAGAATCACCGCCAGACCCGCCAAAATCATGGGACCAAAGTCATAACTGCTGCTGGTTGGTGCAACCGGAATTTCCGTCCCGGCCCAGGCGGTTTGGGCCGCAAACAAGACGAGTAGGACAACAATGATTACAAGCAATGGTCTTTTCATGGTTTTGAAGGAATTGACGCCGGATTATTACACATTCGCAAAGACAGGCATGCCAGGCGAGGCTCACTATGACAAGCGCGCCGCTGTTTCATGTTGTCGCTGGTTTGCCTGGAGCGCTTGCGGCCACTATAATGCGCCAAATTTTGAACGCGCTTTAGTTGGGTGGGAGCAGCCAGCGCTTCCAGATAGCACATTTTCGATGTCAACCCCTCTTAGATGGAAACAACGCGGCCGTGTCTCGCCTTCTAGCCGCCGTCAACCCGAAACTCCGCTGCGTACGCTTGCACTAAACTTAAGCGAGGCCGCTCGTTCGGCACTGACCGAGCCATTTCGGCTGACAGTGGAGCACAGCCCCATCTATCTGCCGCGTTTGCCGCAGGCCTTTGATGGCTTTCGCATTGTGCAGCTCTCCGATATCCACCACAGCCCCTTCACCAGCGTTCAGCAAATTGAGCGCGCCGTGGAAACGGCCAACAGTTTGCAGCCCGATATGATCGCGCTAACCGGAGACTACGTTTCCAAGGAACGCCGGTACGCGGCGCCCTGCGCCGAGCTGCTGGGAATACTGAAAGCTCGCCATGGCGTCTTTGCAGTACTGGGCAATCATGACCATTGGACTGACGCGGCTCTGATTACTGACTTGTTCCGCGCCGAAGGCATCACGATGCTGGTAAATCAGGGAATGCGTTTTGAAAAAGACGGCGCCGCTTTTTGGCTGGCCGGCGTGGACGATACGATGGTGGGATTGGAAGACTTGTCACTTGCTTTGGCCGGAGCGAGCGATGATGAGATGAAATTGCTGTTGGCCCACAACCCGGTAATTTTGCGAAAGGCTGCGCGCGCGGGTGTTGATCTGGTGCTGAGCGGCCACACGCATGGCGGCCAGGTTAATTTGCGTTCGGAGCGCAGCGAGTCGGGCCGCCCCCGCCGCCGTCTACTTAAAGGCCTGGCGCGCCAGGGCGATACTCAAATTTACATAACGCGCGGGCTCGGAACTGTGGTGCTCCCGGTCCGTTTTGGCTGCCCGCCCGAAGTTTCTCTACTTGAATTGCGCTGCGCTTGAGAAGTGAATGGTATCCGTCGTGAATAGTCCTTCGCTTTCATCTATTCACGATTTACGATTTACTAACCAGATGTCCTCCCGAATTCTTACCGTTCCCAATATGCTCACCGTCTTTCGGATGATGCTCATTCCTGTTTTCGTGACCGTGCTGTTCTACCAAAGATTCATCGTGGCGTTGGCAGTCTTCGTTTGCGCCGGTCTCACGGACGGACTCGATGGATTATTGGCGCGACGATTTGATCAGCGCTCGCAGCTTGGCACCGTTCTCGATCCGATCGCCGACAAGCTCATGATGGTGACGGCCTTCATCGTTCTCTCAATGCGCAGCATTTTTCCCGCCCCAGTTCCCAGTCACTTGCCGGTACCCTTCTGGGTCACTGTCGCCGTGATCAGCCGGGACGTATTCATTATCGTAGGCGCGGCTGCGATAAATATCATGACCGGGTTCCGGGGGTTCCGGCCATCCTGGCTCGGAAAGGTCAATACCACCGTTCAAATTGTCGCTATCGCGGCCATAATGTTTGCCGCCAGCGTTCCTTACGACACTGGCTATTACCTGCCAACCGTCTACGCCACCGTATTCACTTTTGCAGTTCTTTCGGGCCTTCATTACATCTTTTTCGCCTCAAAATTGCTGAACGAAGACCGTAAATAGCACTGGCTTGGAAATAGGCCCGAAATTTAAGCCAAACCCGTTGTAAAACCCCATTTCAAAAGTTGACAAGAGGGCACTCAGGTATTATATTAGCGCTCCATTCAACTAGGGTTTATGGGTGGGCACTACATTGAAGGCTGAGGTGGCCCGCAAGCTTCATAATCGCGGGCCAAATATCGTTTGGAGAACAAAAAGAGATGAGCAAGATTATTGGCATCGACCTGGGAACGACCAATTCCGTTGTGGCAGTGATGGAAGGCGGCGAACCCACGGTAATCACGAATTCTGAGGGTGGGCGCACGACGCCGTCGGTGGTTGCGTTTACCAAAGACGGCAGCCGGCTGGTGGGTCAGGTGGCCAAGCGCCAGGCCGTTACCAACCCCGAAAACACTGTCTATTCAATCAAGAGATTTATGGGACGGCGCTTCAATGAAGTGACCGAAGAAATCAAGCAGGTCCCTTACAAGGTTCAGGCAGCCAGCGGCAGTGGTGACGTGCGGATACTCGCCGGTGGCAAGGAATGGAGCCCGCCGGAGATCTCGGCCATCATCCTGCAAAAGATGAAGCAGTCGGCTGAAGATTATCTCGGGCAAAAAGTCGACAAAGCCGTCATCACGGTGCCGGCGTATTTTAACGACGCGCAACGCCAGGCCACCAAGGATGCCGGAAAAATCGCAGGCCTGGAAGTGATGCGAATCGTGAACGAGCCGACCGCGGCCGCGCTGGCTTACGGTCTCGATAAGAAAAAGGACGAGACGATCGCAGTGTTCGACTTTGGCGGCGGCACGTTTGACATATCGATTCTCGAAGTCGGTGAAGGCGTGGTCGAAGTGAAGTCGACTAATGGTGACACGCACCTGGGTGGCGATGACATCGATGAACGCCTGACCGAATGGATCATTGAAGAGTTCAAGAAGGACCAGGGCATCGATCTTTCAAACGACAAGATGGCGTTGCAACGTTTGAAGGAAGCTTCGGAGAAAGCAAAGATCGAACTCTCGAGCACCATGGAGACGGAGATCAACTTACCATTCGTCACCGCGGATCAGTCAGGACCAAAGCATCTGGCAATGAAGTTAACGCGTGCGAAGTTTGAGCAATTGGCTGAGCCAATTCTCGGCCGTCTAAAATCACCAGTAGAGCAGGCAATCAAGGATGCCGGCGTCGACGCGAAAAAGATCGATGAGGTGGTTCTGGTCGGCGGCTCGACACGCATTCCGAAAGTTCAGGAGATGGTCCGGGATCTGTTTGGCAAGGAGCCAAACAAGAGCGTGAACCCTGACGAAGTGGTAGCGATCGGCGCAGCCGTTCAGGCGGGAGTTCTGTCGGGTGAAAAGACTGACATCCTGTTGCTTGACGTGACGCCGCTTAGTTTGGGCATTGAGACGCTCGGCGGTGTCTTTACTAAACTGATCGAACGCAACACAACTATCCCGACACGCAAGTCGGAGATTTTCTCGACGGCTTCCGACAATCAAACATCGGTCGAGGTCCACGTGCTTCAGGGCGAACGCCCGATGGCCGCCGACAATCGGACGCTCGGCAAGTTTCATCTGGTCGGCATTCCGCCAGCCCCGCGCGGCATGCCGCAAGTGGAAGTGGCTTTCGACATCGATGCGAACGGCATTGTGAACGTGTCGGCCAAAGACATGGGCACGGGCCGCGAGCAGAAGATAACCATCACCGCGTCTTCCGGTCTGTCGAAAGAAGAGATCGACAAGATGATGCGCGATGCTGAATCGCATGCCGCCGACGATGTGAAGAAGAAAGAAGAGATCGAAGCGCGTAACCGTCTGGATGGACTTACTTACCAGATGGAAAAAACGCTCAACGACAACCGCGAAAAGGTTGGCGCGGTGGCAACCGATGTCGAGTCGGCAATCGCCGAAGCGAAGAAGGCGTTAGCGGAAGGCGGCGTGGATCGATTGAACGAAGCGTTCAATCAACTACAAACGGCTTCGCATAAGATGGCTGAGGCGCTTTATCAGCAGACTGGAACAACCGGGGGTGAGACGCCCGCGGAAGATCAGGCTTCGGCTGCAAGCGCATCGACTTCGGGCAGCGGCGGCGACGACAACGTCATCGATGCGGAATACGTCGATGTAGACGAGAACAAATAAAGTGAGCAGTGAACGGTGAGCAGTGAGCAGTTTAGGAAATGCCTTTACTGCTCACTGCTTACTGCTAACTGCTCACCAGTTCCAAAATGGCCAAACAAGACTATTACGAAGTACTGGGCATCAAGCGCGACGCCAAGCCCGAAGAAATCAAGAAGGCCTATCGTCGCCTGGCGCGCAAGTACCATCCCGACGTCAATCCCGGAGACAAAGCTTCCGAGGAACGTTTCAAGTTAACCACTGAAGCGCATGACGTTCTTTCCGACCCCAAGAAACGAAAAGTTTACGATCAGTTTGGCCAGTATTCCGACAATCTGGCGGATGC
>DATNOG010000187.1:0-18306 GCA_035601415.1 Pyrinomonadaceae bacterium
AACTGCGCGGTCGGCTGGTCCTGTTCGGTCCAACTCTTGCCGCCATTGAACGAAACATTCGCGCCGCCGTCGTTGCTGTTGATCATGCGATTGGGATCGTCGGGAGCGATCCAGAGATCGTGATTATCGCCGTGAGGCACCGGCATCGAAGTAAAGGTTTTGCCTGCGTCGTTTGATTTATAGAAACCGGTGTTCAAAACGTAAACCGTGTCGGCACTTTTCGGATCGGCATAGATGCGCGAGTAGTACCAGGCGCGTTGGCGCAGTCTTCTTTCCTCGTTAACTTTCGTCCAGGTCTTGCCTCCATTTTCAGAACGAAACACACCGCCGTCTTCTGCTTCCACAATGGCCCACAGCCGATCGGGAGTTGCCGGTGAGGCGGTAATGCCGACTATTCCGATCGTGCCTTTCGGCAATCCCGGATTGCGCGTGATTTCAGTCCAGGTGTCGCCTCCATCGGTTGACTTGAAAATCCCGCTGCCCGCGCCGCCGCTCTCAAGCGTCCAGGGCTTGCGATAAACTTCCCAGAAGGCTGCGTAAAGAATGTTTGCGTTCGTCGGATCGAGAATTAGATCGCAGGCGCCAGCTTTGTCGCTACGGTACAAAACCTTCTGCCACGTCTTGCCGCCATCCTTTGAACGAAAGACTCCACGCTGTTCGTTGGGAGCCCAGACGTGACCCTGCGCCGCAACATAAACGATGTCGGGGTTTTTTGGATTCACGCGGACGCGTGAAATCTGGCGCGTATCTTCCAAGCCGACGCGTTTCCAGGTTTTGCCCGCGTCGGTGGATTTGTAAACGCCATCGCCGTGCGACACGTTGCCGCGAATCGGCGACTCGCCCATGCCGACGTAAATCGTGTTTGGATCAGAATCCGACAAACCAATCGCGCCGACTGAGCCAGTGCCAAAAACCGATTTATCCGTCATCGGTTCCCAGTTGATGCCACCGTCAGTCGTCTTCCAAACACCGCCGCCGGTGCCGCCGAAGTAATAAACGAGTGGTTGCGACGCGACGCCGCTGACCGCCGTCACACGCCCGCCACGGAATGGACCAACCAAACGCCATTGCAAAGCCTTTAGCGGATCATTATCAGGCGTCGCTGCGGGTGAAGGTTGCTGCGCATTGACGTTGATTGAAACAGAAATTGAAAACAATGCGATGAAGACAGCCAAAGAGACCTTAAGCATGGAAATGAAGTCAGTACCGCCCGCATTCCCTCTCCCTTTGGGAGAGGGCAGGGAGAGGGTGCGAAGCATAGCGGGTGGGTGAACAGCTAGCCTTCGGAAGCAACTCACGCTTCGGCGCGCTGCGAGCGAAATCGGCGGCATGCGTTGACTCCTTGAAGTAGACTCTTGATGGCTTAGAGCGGAGCGGGATAATACCACCAAACACGTACCCGCGCCGCAGATGCGCGGTATGATGCGTAGTTCGATGGCTTTGGTTCACGAAGGTTGACGCAATGACTCCTTCTGGAAATATCAGTCCTCTTCTAGATCGCCTACTGGATGTGGCCAAGAAGACGACTGACCCGCTCATATTTCAATGGGAAACCAGAAAGGATATCGCGAAAACTCTAATCTCTCTGTCCTCTGCCCCATTGGCGTTTACGATAACTTTTTCATCATCGCTGATCTCAAAGGCATCATCGTTTTGGCGATATGCCATTTTGGTTTGCTGGTTGTCTCATGAAATTGGGTAAGTTGAGATGAATGTTTAGTATGAAGAATATTGTTCGGTTCTTCCTCCAACAGTTCGCCGTTGGCCTTCTGCTATTCCAAACTCCTTTGTGCGGCAGCACGCAGGAAACCAAGACGCCTCCCGTCTCCGCCGACTTGCAGTTTGCTTCGGGTCAAAGTGCTCGGCGAATCCGTTTTGAGTTGGTCGGTAATCACATCTACCTTCGGGGTAGCGTTAATAACTCTGAACCGCTTTGGTTCTTATTAGACACTGGTGCAGCGGGGTCATACTTGGATGCGCAACATGCGAAGGCTCTTGGACTTGGCGTTCAGGGTGAATCCAAAACAGTCCTAATCAGCTTTCCTGGAGTGCGGCTGCGCAACCAAGCTTTTTCGATCCAGCCATTAGGTTTCTGGATTTATGACGGTCACGCCGTTGACGGCATGCTTGGGTATGATTTTATCAGCCGCTTTGTTGTTCAAATAGACTATGCAAGCAGAACCATAAATCTCTTCGAGCCTCAGGGCTATAAATATTTCGGTTCCGGAGAGGTTATCCCGCTCATCATGTTGGAAGATGATTCCGGCGGCAGAGTTCCTTTAGTGCACGCCAGGATTATGCAGCTTGGCCGCGACCCAATCGAGGGAAAGTTCATCGCTGATACCGGGGTTCGCGGCGCCTTGAGTTTCAACTCGCCTTTCGTGGAGGCAAATAAGCTGTTGCAGTCTACCCAAAAGACAATTCAAGCGCCTCTCGGCGGCGGCTCGATGGTCCGAGAATCGAAGCAACCCGTTGGCCGCATGCCAAACTTACAGTTGGGAAGATTCACGTTTAAGAACCCGGTCGCTATTTTCTTTCTTGATAAAAAAGGGGTTCTCGCTAGTCCTGAATTCGACGGCGTAATCGGCGGCGAAATCCTACGGCGGTTTAAAGTGGTGTTTGACTATTCGCGCCAGCAAATGATTCTGGAACCTAATCGTCACTTTTCCGAACCTGACGAATACGATATGAGTGGACTGCTTTTGATTGCGGAAGGAGAAGACTTCAAGATTCTTAAGGTGAGGCACCTGGTCGAAGACTCACCAGCAACCGGGGCCGGACTCCGTGAAGGAGATGTTATCTCCGCTGTTAACGGGACGCTTGCCTCCAAGCTCAGCCTGGAACGGGTGCGAACAATGTTTAACCAGGAAGGGCAAAGTTATCTGTTGAGCGTCAAGCGAGGCGACGAGAGGATGCAGATTAGAATCAGATTGAGAAGACTGATATAAACGCGCATCTAACCCCTCATTGCACCGGAGCGTGACGGCGTGCTTCTCAAACTGGCTTGTAAGATCGTTGCTGGAATGGTATTCGCCCGTGTCCGATGAATTCGATCGTTTGGCATCTTTCCACTCTTTGTAAGGCCAGAATTTTTGGGCAGGATTTCGAGACTGAAGATTTCCAAAGGAGACGGGAATGCTAGAGGTGATCTTAAAGCGGTTCGAAGCTCCCGATGAGACTCGTCGGTTTTGAAAAAGGAAAATTGGAGATTGTGCGCATTGGTGGGATGACCATTGGCAGGGCGAGCTATGAACCTGGCTGGAGAAACCGTTAGACGACAATGAGAGATTAATCGAAAAGGGCTTGGATGAAGAAAAGTAAAATCATCAGTTTAGCCATTAGCATAATGTTGGCTCTGGTAACAGCGAGTGGCAATTGGTTATCGGGTGAAACGGCCCAAAGGGAAATCACTATCGTGAGCAATATTCTTGGACCGGAGGGTCCACTGTATGTTGATGGCAATCTTTACTATGTGGCCTGGGTCTCAAGCACGTTGTCGAAGTGGGATGGCAGAACGACCACGGTGCTGAACCACACTCCCGGTTGCGGACACAACGGGTTGGCGCTCACGAAACAGAAGACTTTCCTGTTGGCGTGTGACGACGAACACGGCGCGATCCTTGAAGTTGACCTGGCGGGAAAAGAAACTGCGCCGCTGGGAGGTTGACTCGAACGGTCAGAAGCTGGACGGTGGCGTAAATGATATTGTCGTAACAGCTAACGGCGGCGCCTATGCGACGCTTTCTGGTCCCTTCGTCAATCCTCCAGTCGCAGATGTAAGGGGATGAAAGCGGGGCTGCATGTTGTCCGATAAGCTTCAGCTTGTCGCCGGCGAAGAACGACAAACTAAAGGAACCTCTGATCAAGCGGTCAACTCCTTGGAGTGCGCTGGCCTGGCAGCGCTTTGGTCCGACTGACCTATCAGGCGTCATGGTTGAATGCTTCTCGATAAAGCCGCCACCAGGCCGACGCAGGCCAAAGCGGCGCCGGGCCGCCGCACTCCAAGGAGTTGACGCTTCCACTTAATCAGAGCTTTCTAAAGTTTACCGAACAATTCATGTCGCCTCTTGCGGCTCATCGACCCCGAACGCAATCTGAAAAACATTCTCCGCAAAGACAAGACAACGGCGAGACAAACGACTGTTACCTTCAAGTGAAGGAGTTCAATAATGGACATCAAGAAAAGCGGCTCGCAGCCTTCCGGCAAGGGCCCTGCCGAGTATTTCACCGGCACTGTTCGCATTGACCCACTGAACCAAGCACCCGCTCCGGCACGCGTGCTCGCCGTCAGTGTCACTTTCGAGCCCGGCGCTCGGACCGCATGGCACACACATCCGCTGGGCCAAACCCTAATCGTCACGTCCGGGTGTGGATGGGTGCAAAGCGAGGGTGGTCCAAAAGAGGAGATTCGGCCGGGCGACGTGGTCTGGTGCCCGCCGGGTGAGAAGCATTGGCACGGAGCCACTTCAACTACAGCGATGACGCACATCGCCATTGTGGAACAGCTCGACGGCAAGGCCGTCGAATGGATGGAGCAGGTCAGCGACGAACAATATTTATGACAAGGTTTTTACGCCTTCAGCGTAATCAATGATCGCCCTACTTTGGGGAGACACAATGCAGAGGCGCAAACTTGGAAAAAGCAACTTGGAAGTGTCGGCCATCGGGCTGGGCTGCATGGGAATGAGCTTTTCCTACGGTCCGCCCAGAGACAAGCAGGAGATGATCTCTCTGCTTCACGTAGCTGTGGATCGAGGCGTCACGTTCTTCGACACCGCTGAAGTCTACGGTCCGTTCATGAACGAAGAACTTGTCGGCGAGGCCCTCGCTCTACGTTGGCTTATCTATCCAAATGCTTCGACAGGATCGACTTCTAACCCCTAAGGCATTTGGCATTTAGTTGCGCGCCTTCTTCAACCGTCAAGGTCGGCGCTATCACTTTCCCAGTCACACTCGCAGTACGACCGAGTACCAGCTCCTTGGTGGCGTGGATGTCTCCTTCCACCGTTCCATTTATCTTCGCCACCGCAACTTCGATTTTCGCGTGGGTGATTTTCGCACCATCCGTCACGACGAGCATGCCATCTGGAGAACTAACGCTTCCGGAAAAATGCCCATCAATGCGCAAGATCGATTTGAAACGTACTTCGCCGGTAAATTGTGTAACGTCGCCTATAAACCCGAGCCAATTGTCTTTGGGAATATTCACGCGCCTGGTGCTTTCCTGGCGTCTCGCAACTGCCGGAGAACTCATTGGGGGGCCTCTTTCTATTCTTTTGTAACGTTTATGATTGAAGTGACGCTAAGGATAGGTGCCGCGTCACCTGCTGCCGCTGCGCGTCTGGAAAAGGAAAATCCTTAATCAATGAACTATAGCACTGCCGTTAGAAGTTAGATGTTACGATTAGATTGCCGTTGCGAGGCATTGCACGGTACAAATATGTGCATTCAAGTCCAAGGAGCAACGTTTGAGAAATCGTCTTCGCTCCATGAGGAGCGAGATTTTTATAGCCACCAGCTGCCTAAACAACCTCGCTCCGTTAAGAGCGAAACATATCCTGGCGGGCCACGTAAAACGTTCCGCTCCTAACGGAGCGGCTGGGGCGCATAGAGCTCCATCAGGCTATAAACATCTCGCCCTTACAGGGCGAAGCATCAATGCGCAATCTGTTGCACTTCCAAATTGATTCCACGAAAGACGAATTTGAACGGAATTCATTTACTATGCGCCTTATGAAAAGCTGCTGCATCCTATTCGCGATCGCTATTATCGCGTCTCCAGTTTTCGCTCAACAAACAATTCCCGACAATTACGTTTCAGCCATGCAGTGGCGTTGCATCGGTCCGCATCGAGGCGGCCGAGTGGTGGCAGTATCAGGGGTGCGCGGCCAGCCAAACACGTTCTACTTCGGAGCTGTCGGCGGCGGTGTTTGGAAGACCACGGATGCCGGTCAGACCTGGACACCAATTTTCGATAATCAACCAGTCGCCTCGATTGGCGCACTCGCTGTTTCAACTTCTGATCCGGATGTCATTTACGTTGGCAGCGGAGAAGCCGACATGCGTTCGGACATTTCGCTTGGCAATGGCGTTTACAAATCTGCAGACGCGGGCCAAACGTGGAGCTACCTTGGTCTTCATGACACCCGCCAAATCGGCCGCATTCTGATCGATCCAAAGAATCCGAACGTTGTGCTAGTAGCAGCGCTTGGCCATGGTTTTGGTCCAAACACTGAGCGCGGCGTTTTCCGTTCAACTAACGGCGGGAAAAGTTGGACCAAAGTTCTTTACAAAGATGAAAACACCGGTGCGATCGATCTTGCTTTCGATCCCGATAACTCACGCACAGTTTATGCAAGTCTTTGGAACGTTCGTCGCGTAGCGTGGAATGCGTATCCACCGGTTACTGGCCCGGGCGGCGGGCTCTACAAATCAACCGATGGCGGGGAGAGCTGGAAACAAATCACCGGTGATCGCTTTCCGACAGGCAAAGTCGGACGCATCGGTATCGATGTGCCGGCGGGACAACATGGCAAACGCATCTACGCACTCGTCGACGCTGGAGACGAAAGTGGTCTCTACGTTTCCGACGACGCCGGACAAAGTTGGACGCGGGTCAGCGTTGAGCCGCGCATTCTCAGCCGCGGCTGGTACTTCGGTGAAGTGCGCAGCGATCCCAGGAACGCTGATGTCGTTTACGTTTCCAATGTTTCAATTTACCAGTCACTTGACGGCGGCAAGACATTCAAGGCGATTCGTGGCGCGCCGGGTGGTGACGATTACCATTCGCTTTGGATCGATCCGGAAAATCCGCAGCGCATGATTTCCGGAGTCGACCAGGGAACTCTCGTCACCGTTAATGGCGGTCAAACATGGAGCAGTTGGTACAACCAGCCGACGGCGCAGTTCTATCACGTTGCGGTTGATAACCAATTCCCTTATTGGGTCTACGGTGCGCAACAGGACAGCGGCACAGCGGCCGTCGTCAGCCGCAGCGACTATGGCCTGATTACATTTCGCGACTGGCATCCCATCGGCGCGGGCGAAAGCGGTTACATTCTTCCCGATCCGGTGAACCCGCAAATTGTTTATGGTGGCAGCACCGGCGGCGAGCTCTACCGTTTCGATACGCGGACTGGACAGGTGCAAGATGTCTCGCCGACGGCGGCGGAGATCGGCCTCAAGGTGACGCATCGATATCCATGGACCACGCCCCTGGCCTTTTCCTTTCAAGCACCGCACGCGCTGTATCAATCATCCCAGTTTCTTTTTCGCACAGCCGATGGCGGACACAGTTGGAGAGTAATCAGTCCTGACCTGACTTTGCGGCCCGGAGAAAAAGAAGCAGATGCAAAGGGTGTCATTTACACAATCGCCCCTTCACCCGTTGCGGCGGGGACAATCTGGATCGGAACTGACAACGGCCTGGTCCAGTTAACGCGAGACGAAGGCAAGACCTGGAACGAAGTGTCACCCAAAGGACTCGCGCCCTGGAGCATGATCAGTTTAATTGACGCTTCGCCTCACGACGCTGCGACTGCGTATGCAGCAATCGATCGGCATCAAATGGATGACATCAAGCCATACATCTATCGCACTCGTGATCTCGGTAAGACGTGGACAAAAACTACCAACGGAATTCCTGACAACACTTATGTTCACGCCGTGCGCGAAGATCCGGTGCGTAAAGGCTTGCTTTTTGCGGGTACTGAAACAGGAGTCTTCGTTTCTTTCAATGACGGCGACAATTGGCAACCGCTGCAAATGAATCTTCCTGCCGTGCCTGTGCGCGACCTGGTAATCAAGGATAACGATCTGGTAATCGCGACACATGGCCGGTCTTTTTGGATACTCGATGACATTTCGCCGTTGCGAGAACTTAACGCCTCGATGTCTGCTGAAGTCGCACATCTGTTTCGACCGGCAACCGCGATTCGCGTTAGAAAGAATGAAGGACACGACACGCCTTTGCCGCCGGAAACTCCTGCCGGAAAGAATCCGCCTGCCGGCGCAATCATTGACTACAGTTTGAAGTCTGTGCCGGCCGGCGAAGTGACGTTGGAAATTCTGGATGCGCGCGGTGCGTTAGTCAGAAAATACTCTACTAACGATCAGCAACGACGGCTTGACGAGTCGCAGTCGTTTCCCACTTATTGGTTTCGACCACCATTCCCGCTGTCTAAGAAAATTGGCATGAATCGTTTCGTCTGGGACCTGCGATACGAGCGCCCACACGCCTTGCGCTACGGCTATAGCATTGGCGCAGCGTTCGGTGAAGACGCGATTATGGTTCCCGAAGGGCCCCTGGTTTTGCCAGGCACCTACCAGGCGAAATTGACGGTTGGTGGGCGCAGTTACACGGCGCCGCTCGAAGTGAAGATGGATCCGCGCGTAAAGGTCACGCCGTTCGCGCTGAGTCAACAAGTCGCGCTTGAAAAGCAAATCGTTGACGCGATGAATCAAAGCTTTGCGGCCGTGCAGCAGATTAGCGCTCTGCGCGATCAGTTAAAAACGGTGCTGAGTCAAATCAAACCGGGAATGGCGGATGCAGCACTCGCTGAAGCAGCCAGCGCACTCGACAAGAAAGCGGCGGAGCTGATTGCCGTCGAAGAACAGTATCCGCCGGTGGGAATTATTTCAGCAGCATCGATCAACGGCGCGCTTGGCTCGCTATTGCGATTGGTCGAAGGCGCTGATGCTGCGCCAACCGTCCAGGCGAATGGAGCCTTTCTTATTTACAGGCGGCTGCTCGATCAGCAAATGACAAAATGGGGAGTGCTGAAAGCAATAGATCTTCCCGCGCTGAATGAGTTGTTGCGGCAGCGACAAACGCCGCCAATCAAAGTGGCGGGAATGAGTCTGCACCGCGTTGGTCTAACCTTATGCTCGTAAGTATCGCCTGGTGGGCCAAAGCGGCGCCAGGCCGCCGCCCTCCAAATTTAAAACAACTCTTCAAGCGCTTCTTCAACCGAACGCACGCCAACGGTTCTTATTCCCAGCATCCGTTCCAGGCCCGCCGTGTTTGACGATGGCATCACGATCGTTTTGAAGCCGAGCGCCTGCGCCTCGCGCGCGCGCACGACTGCCTGAGTCGTGCCGCGCACTTCTCCAGTCAAACCAACTTCACCAAACACCGCCGTGTGCGGATCGATGGGCGCGCTGCGAAAACTCGAGGTGATTGCCGCCACGACGCCGAGATCGACTGCCGGCTCGTCAACTTCCAAACCGCCGGCAATGTTTACAAAGACATCGTCGCCCAGCATCTGCAAGCCCACGCGTTTCTCAAGCATGGCCATTAACAAAGAAACCCGATTTTGATCGACGCCCTGCGTCATGCGCCGTCCGGTGCCGTATTTGGTTTCGGAAACGAGCGCCTGAATTTCTACTAACAGCGGTCGCGTTCCTTCCATGCAGGCGGTGACAACTGAGCCGGCAACGTTCTGCGGCCGCTCCTGCAAAAACATTTGCGAAGGATTCGCCACCGGAATAAGTCCGGCGCCAGTCATCTCAAACACACCAATTTCATTCGCTGCGCCAAAGCGATTCTTCACCGCGCGCACAATGCGATGGTTGTGGTGACGTTCGCCTTCAAAATAAAGCACCGTATCGACGACGTGTTCGAGCGCTTTCGGGCCGGCAATTGATCCGTCTTTGGTGATGTGGCCGATCAGGAAAACTGGAATGGTGCGCTTCTTCGCGAGCAGCAGAAACTGGTGCGCCGCTTCCCTCACCTGCGAAACCGATCCCGGCGCCGATTCAATCATTGCCGAGAAAACCGTCTGAATGGAATCGACAACGATGGCCGTTGGTTTCAGGCGTTCGACTTCATGAAAAATGTTTTCGAGATTCGTTTCCGGTAGCAGGTAAAGGTTAGTGGCTTTGATTCCCAATCGCTCGCCGCGCAGTTTTATTTGCCGTTCAGACTCTTCGCCGGAAACGTAAAGCACTGTGGCGCCATGGACGCTGAGTTGATCGGCAACCTGAAGCAACAATGTGCTTTTGCCGATGCCGGGATCGCCGCCGATTAGTACGAGCGTGCCGGGAACGATGCCGCCGCCCAAAACTCGATCAAACTCCGTTACGCCCGACGCGATGCGCACTTCGTCCTGCGACTCAATCTCAGAATAAGCAATAGCCTCGACTTCGCGAGTGTGAAAAGTGTTGCGCGCGCTTCCCTTTTGCGTGGCGCGGGCGCGCTCTTCGACGAGCGAGTTCCATTCACCACACTCGGGACATTTTCCCAGCCACTTACGCGACTGGTGGCCGCAGTTCTGGCAAACAAAAATTGTCCCGTTAGTCTTCAACACAACCTCGTCGTAATGCGCCGCGCCATAACTGGCACCGTGGGCGTCTCACCCACTTTCGTTGAATGCCACTTCGCTAGAATTTCCGGATTCAACCGAACCTTGAGTGAACGCGCCGCTTGAGGCGGGCGAGACGCCCGCGGTCCCAGTAGGAGCAGGCTCACAATAAGGCTTTCACATTTTCAACTGGCCGGCCAAGAACTGCGCGATTGCCGCGTTCGACGATTGGCCGCTGAATCAAATCCGGATGTTCGACCATCAGCGAAATGATCTCGGCATCGGTAAACTCATCTTTGCTCAAACCAAGTTCGCGATAAATTGATTCACTGGTGCGCAGCAGGGCGCGCGGTTTGATCTTCAGCTTGCGAATTAATTCCGTCAGCTTCTTCTTCGTCAAGAGTTGGTTGTAGTAATTAACTTTTTCAAAGTCGACGCCGCTCTCCCGGAGCAGCTTGTCCATTTCGCGGCACTTCGTTCAAGTGGGTTTTTCATAGATTGTAATCATAACTTTCGTCAGTCAGTTGTCAGTGGTTAGTTGTCAGTCGCTCGCAAGCGCCGGAAGAACATTTTTTTCAGCGGTTGAATCAACGCCCGGTGCAATCCTTCCCACTAACCACCAACAACTGACTACTGACACTTCTATGGAAATATTCCCCGCACCCTGGTTGCTTCTGCCACGCGATCGACCGCCAGAATGTATGCGCCGGTGCGCATGTCGGTGTCGTAACGTTGGGCCGTTTCGTAAACGGAGTTAAATGCGGTGCGCATCGTCTGTTCCAGAGTTTTATTGATCTGGTGTTCCGACCAGAAGAACGAGTATTGATCCTGCACCCATTCGTAGTAACTAACAGTCACACCGCCGGCGTTCGCAAGAATGTCTGGAACCAGAAACACACCCTCGTCTGCCAACACGCGATCCGAACCGGGTGTGGTTGGTCCATTGGCCAGCTCGGCAATGATTTTTGCTTTCACCGTGCCAACGTTTGCGAGCGTGATGGCATTCTCCAAAGCCGAAGGCAAAAGAATGTCGCAATCAACTCCAACGATATCTTCCGGCGACATGGATTTTGTTCCCGAAAGACCGGCCAGGGACTTAGTTTCCGCTTTATGGCGCAGCGCCGCTTGAATGTCGATGCCCGTATCGCTGTAGACTCCCGCTTTTGAATCGCAGGCAGCCACGACGCGCGCGCCATCGGCCGCCACTAATCGCGCGATATTCGCGCCGGCATTGCCAAAGCCATGCACCGCCACGCGCGCGCCCTTCAGATTAATTCCTTTCACACGACACGCCTCGCGCAACGCATACAAACAACCGCGCGCCGTCGCTTCCGCGCGTCCCTGCGAACCGCCAAGAGAAATCGGCTTGCCGGTTACTACGCCCAATTCCGTGTGCCCGCGGACCATCGAAATCGTATCCATGATCCAAGCCATGGTTTGTTCGTCGGTGTAAACGTCGGGCGCGGGAATATCGCGATCCGGCCCAATGATCGGCGCAATTTCAAAAGCGTAGCGGCGCGTCAAGCGTTCCAGTTCATTTTTGGAAAGGCTCTTGGGATCGCAAATGACTCCGCCTTTGCCGCCGCCGTAAGGAATGCCTACCGTGGCGCATTTCCACGTCATCCACGACGCCAGCGCTTTCACTTCATCGAGCGTCACGTTTGGGTGATAGCGAATGCCGCCTTTCGCTGGGCCGCGCGCGATGTTGTGCTGAACGCGATAGCCTTCGAACACCTGCACGTCGCCGCCGTCCATTTTCACCGGAATGGAAACTATCAACTGTCGCTTGGCGGCGCTTAAAACGTTACGCGTAGAGTCGTCAAGATCCAGATAGTCAGCGGCGCGATTGAATTGTTGTTTGGCAATTTGGAATGGATTGAGATCTTCCTGAAGAGCTTCCCTGGTCGCCATGCGTGTTCTCCTGGAAAGGGGGTGCGAGAGCGAGGCAATCGTAAGATGTCCAATGTCCAAAGTCCAACGTCCAACGTCTCTCAAGAAGTTTAGAGTACAACCTTTAGGATGCGGTTCACCGATAGAGTCAAACTAAAAGTTTGTACTCTGAGCTTCCTGAGGCTATCTGCTAAGAATGAACTCAGAACTCAGCACTTCCTCCCCCGGTACTCGGAACTTTCTTCCCACCGTGGAGTCTAAGTTACCGAGCACCAGCTCCCGCGACCCGCAGGCACCGGCAAGGGGAGAATTCAGATGTTTACCAATTTGATTGAGTCGAGTTCCCATGCGCATGACTTCAAACGGCGCGGGTCGTTTTTTCTATTCACTACCGTCACCTACCTTTTGTTGTTTGCTATCGCAGGGGTCGCAAGCATCTACGCTTACGACGCCCGTCTGGAAGATCAGAACCTGGAAGAGATTGTAATGCTGAGCCCGGTTGACTTGCCGGCACCCACCGTCGCGCCTGCCCACAACGATGGGCCGCAAAGAACAAACGTAATGAGGAACGAGATTCCAAAACGGGCGATTAGAATGTCAACGGTTGACACTCCACAAGTTGTTCCTGAAAGAACTTCCTCTGAGCCCAACAAGTATTTACCACCTCCGAGAACCGGCGATTATCTAGTAACGGGGCATGATGTCGATCCGATTGGGCCGGGCGGGTCGGGAGATGCTGGGGTTGCGGTAAGTGGCGTTAATCGAACGCCTGCAATCGAGGTCGGCACGCCGCCGCCGCCAGCGGTTGAGAAACCGAAGCCACAGATCATTCACAAGAGCGTTCTGCTGAACGGTGAAGCCCTTTCGCTGCCGAAGCCGCCCTATCCGGCGATTGCGAAGCAGTTACGAATTCAGGGACCGGTGAATGTGCAGGTAGTGATTAGTGAAACTGGAAAGGTGATCTCAGCAAAAGCAGTTTCCGGCAATCCGGCACTCGTAACGGCAGCGCAACAAGCGGCACTACAAGCGCGCTTTTCCCCGACGATGCTCGGCGAACAGCCGGTCAAGGTGTCAGGAATTATCACTTACAACTTCGTGTTGCAATGAGCTTAGAACTTTGCCTGTGACTTATAGCCGCAGCGACAAACTCAAGTTTGTCGAACATCCATTCCAACCGAAATAAAGAAGTACGCGAGCACATCGCCCGCGTACTTCTCCCGCCGTTGGATGTAAGCAGCTCTAACTCGGTGGTAAAAACGGCGCCAGTTTTTTTGCAATCACCTGTTGGCAGACGCCGCAGAACGGCTGGTTGAGATTGCGCATGCGGCAGTTAAACTCCGGCCGGTAAACGCGGCAGTGATAATAGTCCGCACCTTCAAACAGTCCGATGGTTTCCGCTGGGACGGGCGTAGGTTGAGGATCACAGCCGGCGCAGTTTGCATTTTGAGTCGTCGGAACGGCCGTAGAAGCCTGGATCAGACTAGCCCACTTGGTTGTCGCCCGGTTTTTATTGGTAGTGATATTGGGTTGACTCGGCTCGCTGCCGGAATGGTTATCGTGACCGTTGTCACTGGCACAACCCGCGTAATATTCGTATTCATCGGCAAGACCAAAAGCCGTATGGCCCATTTCATGCAACGCGATTTCCACCGCATTCGACGCCTTGGAAAATGTTGCGACCGCTCCACCCGAGCCGCCATGAATCGAACTATTTACTTGCAGCAATGCCATGTGCCACTGCGGGAGCAGTTTGCTTATCACTTTAATTACTCGGCCGCTATTCCCCACCAGTAGCCGACGAATGCCGCTGGTACAAAACGACGCGTCGAAATAAGTCTTTGGCTTCGCTCCCGTGCCGCCGCAACTGTTCGGATCTCTTGCACCGCTTTCGGTGGAAGTGACATCCACCCGATAGATGTTGATGCCGGCGCGCAGACGATCATAAGGAGCCGTTGTCAACAAGATGTTGGCGAACTGCTGGGCATCGATGGTGAACTGGCCCATCTCAGCGCTGCGATATCCTTCAGAGACTATGACCACATTCCAACGTTGGACGGCCGGTCCGGCATCGGCAATTTTTGTTAATCCCAGGACTTGTCCATCTGAGCTGCCCATGGTGTTCTCCTCTCTGGCTGGTTGAGCCGCCACCCACGCGGGCTGCGGCGCTCCCCGGGTGAGGCGCCTTATTTCTTGAGCTTGAAGCGGGCAATCTCGGTTGCGGGTCCTGTTGCCAGGGAACGCATCGCTGTCATTCCTCTTGGAGAGCCCTCAGGTGCAATGTCCGGTTGTCCGCTGCTTCTTGAGAGAGTCACCTCGTGGCCCTTTTCGGTATCGGGAACGACAACCACAAACACTCCCGTTCGCTTCGGCGCCGGTTCACGCGAGATACTTTGTTCAGGGTCGTCTGAAAACACCTCGGCATCGTTTCTGGTGGGGTTGTGCAAGACGCGGCGAAATAGCGTCTTATCTTGCGCGCTTTTGACTTCGGCCCAAAAGCCCTTGTGGTCTTCGTAACCCTTCAGTGAATCGGAAGGTGGAACTGTCATTTCAACCGGTTGCTGAGAGACCAGTTTCACTTGATCGCCCTGATAGGAAAAAGTTAGACGCACGGCCTTAGGCGACTTTGCTAAAGGCTTGACTGACTTTGGTTTTGTAACAGCCCTGCGCGACGTTGTTTTCTTTGCCGGCTTGCGCGCTTTAGAACTTGCGACGGGCTTACGGGATTTCAACCCAGCGAGTCTCTGGCGCGCTTTTGACTTGGCGGCGCGCTTAGCTGGTTTAGCTTTCTTAGCAACAGACTTGCGCGATTTTGCTGCCACCGTCCGTTTGCGCGACTTCGCTTTTGTCAACGATTTGCGAGATTTTGCCTTTGTCGCCTTTCTTCTTGTATTCGCCATCGCTGGACTCCTTCCGAACTTCGTTCGTGGTGTGAGATTGCAACTACGATTGCGGCTTGCCGCCGCACAGTGCGTAAGGGCTCAGCCTTTTCGGAAGCGATCTCTTACCTCTTCGCTAAGAGTAGAACCACATAGCATTAATGAGTAAGGACAAAGTTGCCGGACTGCAAGGCTCCGGCGAGTTGTTGGTAAGAACAATTATGAGCGAGCCGTTTTTATCCCAGTTCGAATCTCAAGTCAATGGTCGGTAGTGGGTCAGTTAGTTTCGCTGCAAATGTCCGATAAACTTTAGTTTGTCGCGGCGTTACGACAAGCTAAAGCTTCAACTTTGCCGGCAGGTTCGCGGGCCCAGAACAGCAATCTGATCGATCAGAGGTGCTCTCTCTTCCGGGGAAAGAGTTCCAGCAAAACTAAACTGGCCGACCGGGTAGCGCAGCTCCATGGTAGCGTCCGGGTTGTGTCTCATCAGTTGTCGGGCTTATGCTCGCGCGGCTCGAATTTTATGCACGAAACTAGCGTCGCCACAATCAATGACTGAAACCGCAGACGTAGTAATCATCGGCAGTGGAATTGTCGGCTCCAGCGTTGCCTACCATCTGGCCGAACAAGGCTGCACGAATGTGCTGGTGATCGAACGCGAAGCGCACCAGGGCAAAGGTTCAACCGGCAAAAGCATGGGTGGCGTGCGGGCGCAGTTTGCGACGGACGTAAATATACAAATGTCGCGCTATTCGATCGACTTCTTTTCGCGCTTCGATGAAATCGTGGGCCATCCCGCAGACTACCGGCCCCACGGCTATCTTTTTTGTGCAATCAACGAACGGCACCTCGAATATCTGAAAGCAAATCGCGAACGCCAACTCGCATTGGGAGTAAAGAACGTCGAACTGGTTTCACGCGAAGACATCCTAAAGTTCGTACCGCAACTGCGAACTGACGACATCAGCGGCGGTACTTTTTGCCAAACGGACGGCTTCGTCGATCCACACAGCGTGATGATGGGCTTCATGTTGAATGCGCGCGAGTGCGGCGTGCGCTTGTGGTTGGATACGCAAGTCACTGGGATTGTTGTCGAGCCCGTGGCTACTGGGACCGCGGGCGTCTCGCCCGCCTACCGTGGTACAGAGGCTTCATTCACTGGTCCGGATGCCCTAATCAAACGAAGAGCGGGCGGGACGCCGGCGGTCCCAGTAGAACGCCGCATCACGGGTGTCATGACTTCGCGCGGTTTCGTCTCAACCGATATCGTGGTCAACGCTGCCGGTCCATGGGCCGCCGCCGTCGCGCACATGGCCGGAGCTGAGTTGCCGGTTGAACCCCTGCGCCGGCAACTCGTTCCCACCGAGCCTTTCGATCAACTGCCACAGCGATTCCCGATGGTCATCGATATGTCGACCGGATTTCATTTTCGCCGCGAGGGCAAAGGAATTCTGCTGGCGTGGAACGATCCGGAAGAGACAACCGGGTTCAAGACCGAGTTTGACCCGGGATTTATTGAAAAGATACTGACGCGCGCGGCTGATCGTGTTCCTTGCCTGGTCGACGCCGGGGTTAACCCGCGTCGCGCGTGGGCCGGGTTATACGAGATGACGCCTGACCATCATGCCGTAATTGGACCCGCGCCAAACGTTGCCGGTTTGTATTTCGCCAACGGTTTCAGCGGTCACGGCGTAATGCACTCGCCCGCCTCCGGACGGATCACTGCCGACTTGATACTGAAGGGCGACTCCGATCTCATCGACGCGTCACAACTCAGTGTGCAACGCTTTGCGGCAGGAAAACTACTCGAAGAGACCGCAGTGCTCTAGTCCCGGATTCGCATACGAAGCCGTCTCCAAAAACTTTCCAAGCCGGACTTTTATGCTGTTTTCGACGACCGTGCTAATCTATGCGCCCATCAAAGTCTTGAAAGCGCAGTTGAGTTCTCACTCAGATCGCCGGGATCAACTTTATGCCTCAAGAAATCAGAAAAGAATCCATACTCTTCCCTAACAATAAGCGCGCTGTAGCCGTGTTTCCCGCCGCTGATGCGAACGCCGCAGACATTATTGCAGCGTTGGATCTTCAGCCTCACAAAACCGCGATCTTGATCATGGGAGGCGCCGATAACATCGACGATAAACTGAAGCCCCGCTTAATCCAGTTGTTCGGCCGCGGCATTGCTCGCGCCGCAGCGAACGCTAACGCGGTAATCATCGACGGCGGCACTCAATCCGGCGTGATGGCAATGATGGGCCAGGGAGTTGCGGATCGTGGTTGCAAGTGTTCCTTAATCGGTGTCACGCCGAAGGCCCTCGTGAGTTATCCGGGAAGTACGGTGACAGCAACAACTGTTGATCTCGATCCCAATCACTCTCACTTTGTTCTGGTTGAAGGCAACGAGTGGGGCAGCGAACTGGCCACCATCTTCAACCTGGCGGGCGCATTAACCAGGGACGCCCCCGGAGTTGCCATACTTGCCAGCGGCGGCGCGAACGCGCGCGACGAAGCCGTACAAGGGGTAAGACAGAATCTTCCGTTGATTGTTATCGAAGGCAGCGGTGGATTAGCCGATGAGATCGCCACGGCCTGGAAAGCACGACCCGCGTTGCCGGACGATCCGGCCATGGCCGAAATTATCGCTGACGGCAGAATAGAATTTCACTTGCTAAACAATTCGATCGAGGGAGCGGAACGTCTGATTCTTCGCGAACTGCGCGGCGACAATGTGCTGTATCAGGCGTGGGAGACGTTCGCGGATTATGATCTGAACGCGATGCTGCAACAGAAGAAATTCGATCGCATGCAGGCGACTATTCTGGCCCTCGGCGTCTTTGCTACAACTCTGGCAGTAGTCAAACAACTGTTCGCGCCGCCCGATACGAGTGTTAACTATTCGAGTTCGTGGTGGTGGCTGCGTCACCTCCTAATCATTCTCCCAATTCTCTTGACTGTATTGATCACTGCGGCGAACCGCTTCAAGCATGGCAATCAGTGGCTGCTTCTACGCGCTAGCGCCGAAGCAATCAAGCGCGAAATTTACCGCTATCGCACCAGGACCACTTACTATGGCGGCTGGTCGCCGGACCAGCCGTCGCCGGAACAACAATTGTCGCGCAAGATCCAGGACATTACGCAAGCGGCAATGGAAACCGAGGCAAACCTGTCCGCGCTGGAATCTTACGATAAGAAGAATGGCTTTCCACCTTCCGTAAAATATGGCGATGATGGATTCACTA
>DATNOG010000188.1:0-21500 GCA_035601415.1 Pyrinomonadaceae bacterium
TTCCGGGCTGGCGCCTGAACTCTTTATGTGCGCGACGCACATGGTCATGAACCTCTCACCAAAGCTGGGAATACCGAAGTACATGATCTCCCATGTGATTACATACAAAACAGATGAGATGAGGGTGATGAGAATGCCGACCGCGAAGGCTCGCCCGAACGTGATGGTGCCGCCGCCAACATTCTCGCGATACGAACGGATGCCGAAGAACACCAGCATGAACGACAAGACCATCGTCGTATAGCCGATGACCATGCTATGCGATTGCAGCCAGGGCGAGTCCGTGAAAGGAAGGGTGGCGAACATCAATACCGTCATGATGCCGCCCGAAATGAGCCCGAAAGTCAGAATTGTCTTTTTCATAGTTAGATTCTCCCGTTGGGTTTCAAATTTTCGGGCGCTAAGATAGCCGCGGCGGTCTGGTCTGTCGTCATACTTTCGGGTGAATTTGCTTCGCCACGATGAGAATCATCCATTTGGGTGAGTGACCAAGAGACATTTCACCACAGAGGACACAGAAAATCACGGAATCAGTCCCAACTCTTTTCCCAACTGAACGGCCTGAGTTCTGCGCCGGGCGCGCAACTTGTCGAACAGGCGGCTGGAGTGGGTCTTGACGGTGTTCTCGCTCACGAAAAGTTTTTCAGCAATCTCGCGGTTACTGAAGCCCTGCGCAATCAAGCCGAGTATTTCCAGTTCGCGTTTGGTAATCCCGAGCTCTTGCAGTCGTTGTTCATTCAGAGCAAAGGGGGACCCGGCAGGAACCATCACTTCCTTTTCGACGATCAGTTCCCTTTCCACGATGACCTGCTCTTTACGTGTGACTTTGAGTCCGAGCGAGATGCCCACCGCGGCGAAGACCAGCGCGATCAAGCCTCCGTAAATCTCGATTGAGTGTTCCAGTACGATAAAGCGATATTCAATGAGCTTGAGTGCCACAATCAGCAGCCCGCCACAGAGGCCGTAGATGAGACCATAAATAAGAATTTGTTTTCTCACGTGGTTAGTCGGAAATAAGTCTATCAGTCCGCAGGGGCAGTCGGCAGGCGCGAATCTCTTTATCCACAGATTACGCAGATTACACCGACTGTTAAAAACAGGAAGCGGGAGCAGACGGCAGGAAGCAGGAGCGACTGTTTCGCAGGGTGGTGCCTCCTGCTCCTCCCTACTGCCTCCTGATTTCTGCGTAATCTGTGTAATCTGCGGATTCGCGTTCTTTGTTCTACTGTTGAACTTAGGCAGATTCAGTATCGTACTGTTTTAAGGAGGTAAAAGGAGGATGTACTGTTCATCTTGCGGTGTGGCTGTCACGCCGGGCTTGAGCTACTGTAATCATTGTGGCGAAAAGTTGAGTGGCGCTAAGAGCGATAGCATTGTCAGGTCGCCAGAAGTGAGACCTGAAACCCTGGTGGCGTCAATGGTCTTTACCTTTGTCTTCGGCCTTGGCGTGATCACGGTCCTCATGGGAGTGATGAAAGCCGTGCTTCACTTAGAGGGCGGACTGCTTCTCGCTTTCGCGCTGCTGAGCTTTCTCATAATGCTTTCACTCGAAGGTGTGTTCATTCGACTGTTATTTCGTCGCCAGCGTGGCGCTGAGGAAGCAGGCAAAACCGTGCAATTGAAGGGGCACGCAACAAGAGAGCTTGACGCAGCCCAGGCGCGAGCTCTGCCTGAACCCATGCCGAGCGTGACCGAGCATACTACCCGCGCGTTTGACCCGATCTACCCCGAGCGAACATCAAAATGAAGAATCGTTGTTAAGGTAAGCCAGAGGCAGCGGATTCATGCGGATGAAGGCAAATCTGAAAAGCGAACTATCAGGTCTGAGAACCGCGATGAATTAAGGGCAAGAGAAATAATTCAGGTTCTTTTCTAGGAGTTAGCATTCTTTGCTTGTTCCGTTTTTTCTGATCTGCGTTTATCCGCGTGAAGCTAAAGCTTATCGGACATCAAACTGACCCACTACCAGCGGAAAGCCCCTTCCTTGACACTGTTTAAGCCTGACTGTTACATTACGCGGTCTTTTTGCCATCTCGATTTATTCCAAGTGTTTGCAAAGGAGTCTTCTTGAGTACTGAATCAGGTTTTCTGTTTACCTCCGAGTCTGTCACCGAGGGCCATCCGGACAAAATTGCCGACGCAATATCAGACGCAGTTTTAGATGCAGTTTTGACCGAGGACCCAATGGCGCGGGTAGCTTGCGAGACGCTCGTGACTACTGGCCTGGTGGTTCTGGCCGGCGAGATCACCACCGAGGCGCGCATCGATTACGGTCGCGTAGCGCGCGATGCCATCAAAGAGATTGGCTACACCAGGGCCAAGTTTGGATTCGACTCCGAAACATGCAGCGTCTTGTCGGCCATCGATCGGCAGTCACCTGACATCGCGATGGGCGTTGACACCGGCGGCGCCGGAGACCAGGGTTTGATGTTCGGCTTTGCGTGTAATGAGACGCCTGAGCTGATGCCCCTCCCGATTCAACTTGCACACTTGCTCGCCAGGCGGCTCACAGAAGTTCGCAAATCGGGTGCACTTCCCTACCTGCGACCTGACGGAAAATCTCAGGTAACTATTGAGTATCGCGATGGGCGTCCGTTTCGAGTTGAGGCGGTGGTGATTTCATCGCAGCACGGTCCGGATGTCGGAAATGAGCAGTTGCGTGCTGAGATTCAGGACCAAGTGATCAAGCACACTGTCTCCGATGAGCTGCTTGATAAGGATACGAAGTATCACATCAACCCTACCGGAAGATTTGTGACCGGCGGTCCACAGGGCGACGCAGGAGTGACCGGAAGAAAGATTATTGTTGACACCTACGGCGGCTACGCTCCGCATGGCGGCGGGGCTTTTTCCGGCAAGGATCCGACGAAGGTGGATCGTTCGGCTGCATACATGGCGCGATACGTGGCCAAAAATATTGTTGCGGCCGGCCTGGCGGACCGCTGCCAGGTGCAACTTGCCTATGCGATTGGCGTAGCCGATCCCGTATCGGTGAATGTTGAGACTGCCGGAACCGGTCGCATTTCGGAAAACGCGCTTGCGAAGCTGGTGCGTGATCACTTTGAACTGACGCCGCGCGGAATCATAGAGTCGCTGGACTTGCGCCGGCCGATCTACAGAGCAACTGCCGCCTACGGCCACTTCGGCCGCGACGGTTTTAGTTGGGAAAAAACTGACAAAGCCGAAGCGCTTCGTACCGCGGCTGGTATCTAGACGGCGATTTACAATTCTTAAAAAGGACAACGCAATAATGAGTGCAACACGTTCTGTCGAGTTTGACGTGAAAGACATTGGCCTTGCCAAGCAGGGCAAGCAACGAATTGAGTGGGCCGAACGAGAGATGCCGGTGCTGCGTTTGATTCGCGAGCGCTTCGGCGACGAAAAGCCGCTCAAAGGCGTGAGGCTGGTTGCCTGCGCGCATATTACTACTGAGACTGCGAACCTCGCGCGTGCCTTGCAAGCCGGCGGTGCGGAAGCAGTCTTGATTGCCTCGAATCCCCTTTCAACTCAGGATGATGTTGCGGCATCTCTTGTTTCGGACTGGGGCATTCCGGTTTACGCAATCAAGGGCGAGTCGACGGAAACCTACAATCGTCACGTGCGCACGGCGCTCGACTTTCATCCAGAAATTATTATTGACGACGGTTCGGACGTGGTAGCTACGATGCTGAAGGAGCGCGGTGATCAGGTTAAGGAATTGATCGGATCGACTGAGGAAACAACAACCGGCATCCAGCGGCTTAATGCTATGCAAGCAGCCGGCGTCTTAACCTTTCCAACGATTGCAGTGAACAACGCGCAGACAAAACACTTCTTTGACAACCGCTACGGCACCGGACAATCGACGCTCGATGGCATCATTCGCGCGACCAACATTCTGCTGGCCGGCAGAAATCTGGTGGTGATTGGTTACGGCTGGTGCGGTAAAGGTGTCGCGCTGCGGGCCCGCGGCATGGGCTCCAATGTCATCGTCACCGAAGTCGACGCCATTAAAGCAGTGGAAGCGGTGATGGATGGATTTCGCGTAATGCCAATCGCCGAGGCTGCGTCGCTGGGAGACATATTCGTCACAGTCACCGGCAATCGTCACGTGATTGATCGCGAGCACTTTGCAAAGATGAAAGATGGCGCGATTGTTTGTAACAGTGGACACTTTGATCTTGAACTCAATCTGGTGGCATTGCGTGAATTGTCAGCAGAAGCAAGCAGCGTCCGACCTTTCGTTGAGGAGTATAAGCTCAAGTCAAATGGTCATCGGGTGATGGTCCTTGGTGAAGGCCGGTTGATCAATCTCGCTGCTGCCGAAGGCCATCCGGCAAGCGTGATGGATATGAGTTTCGCAAATCAGGCCTTGTCGGTTGAATACCTCGTCAAGAAAAAAGGCGAACTCAGCCCCGGCGTGCATCTGCTGCCACCGGAAGTGGACACGGAAATCGCCAGCCTAAAGCTGAAGGCGCTCGGTCTTTCGATCGACACGCTTACAGCCGAGCAACTCGAATACATTTCCAGTTGGGAAACCGGCACCTAACAGAACGATAGCACCCTTTCAAGCAGTTCAGCGTCCAAGCTTTAGCTTGCGGCGTTTCCAAAACGCAAACTAAAGTTTGGACTCTGAACTGTTTGATTCTACGTGCGGATGCGAGAAAGAAAGTAGGTCCCCGCCGCCGCGAATATGACGGGTGGGGACCAGGCGGCAACCTCCGGCGGCAATAAACCATGGTTTCCAAGTTGCTGGAAACCACCACCCATGGCCCAGTAGGCAACACTCACTGCAACGGCTACCACCAGCGCCACGATTGCTCCCCTTCTACCAAACGCTAACGCCAACGGCATTCCAATAAACGCCATCACGATCACGCTAAAGGGATTGACGTACTTGCGTTGCAGCGCCAGCGCCAACGCGGATATGTCGCTGCCTCGTTGTTTGGCGGCGCGCAGATAGCCGGCTAACGCAATCACGCTGAGCTGCGACGGCTTGTCAACCGTCGGCCTGAAAACGGCCGGCGGCTCGACTTGATCAAGTTGAGCATCGGCAGTCGTTTGATGTTCTACGGTCATACCGCGCAGGCTGACAGTCTCGGCTTCTTTGATCAGCAGTTGGTTGTCGCTGGTCCATACTCCCGTCTTTCCGATTGTGACGCGATTCAGGTGCACTCCTTCGTCGTCGAGTTGATAGATGCTCGGATCGTGCAACACCCCTCCCTGATCATCGAATTCGTAGGAATACAAGCGCTTGCTTTCCACTGACGCCAGCCACTGCCGGCCACTGCCGGTTATGGCGCGCGGCTGGCCACCGCGAATGCGCGCACGCAAGGCCTCCTGCTTTACGTTAGCCGGCGGCATCAAATGTTCCTGGACCAGCCAAGCGCCCGCGGCCGTGGCAATAGCAAACAGCAAGCCGGGAAGCATCAGGCGATATACGCTCTGTCCCGATGCCCACCAGGCAACGGCTTCACTGCGGCGGGCCAATAGCGCATAAGTGATCAAGACTGTAATCAACATCGTTGCGGGAAATAGTTCCACAGCGACCAGCGGCAAGAGGTACAACAAATACTTGCCGACAACGCCAGCCGGCACGTGGTTGGTGCTGATAAAGCGCCACAGCTCAAAGAGGGTGAAGATAAGAAAAATAAAAACCAAGGCAACAAACGCGACTACAAAGGTGACTGTTAAGGTGCGGAAGAGACTGGTATCAAGCAGGCTGGGAAATCCAGAGCGGCCCGCGCCAATGGTGTGTTCAGCAAACGTTGCAGACTGTGCCACTTCCTCCCGGCGCGCGCTCTGCGGGAATTTATTCTTCAAGTTGATTGCTGGAAGTCGGTTGAATACGAGCAGGAGCAAACTGAAGAGAAGAATTAACGCAGATGCCAGCCATTCACCAAAAACAACGTGCCCGGCATTGTTTCTCGCTGTCGATTCGCCCAGCAGCGTCATCAGGTAGTAAACCACGACCACTGAAATCGTCAACAAAACGCCGGCGCCGCGACCGCCACGTCTTACACGCAGGCCGATGAGACCGCCGAAGAATGCAAAGAGAAGCGGCGAAACTGAAAGCGCCAGGCGGCGATGCAAAGTTCTTTCCCCTTCTCTTCTTTCGTCCGCGGAAGCTGAATGCATCTGTCGTTGCAGATCTGCCCAGTTCATCTCTTCGGTTTGAACTTCTTTTTCACTTAGCGTCTCCAACAACGCAGCGCGACCGGTGTTAAGCGCCAGCCGCAACTGATCGAGCCGTTCAACTACGTACGAGCGTTCCGTGCTATCCGGCCGCGGCAGCTTCAAGGCAACCGCATCGCTTAAAACCAATTCTGATTTTTCAGCAGAAGAATCTATTCGCCCTTGTCGGGCCGTCACAATCCGCGTGGAGCCGTCGGGCTGTTGTGCGTAAATGAAAACGCGTCCCCACGTGCCCTGGGCTTTGTCGCCGTCTCGAACGTAGATGACATAGCCTGGCAGTTCCGTATTGAAAGTGCGCGGGTCAACCGGCGACTCGAGTTTCTTGAGTGCTCCCTGAATAGCAACGCGGCGCAGGTCGCGGGCAGCTTCGGGCGCTTCCTTCAGGTGTAGGAATGTCGTACCGACGGTCGCGACTGCGCCGATAAGGAGTGCGGGCCAGAGTAATGTCCAGGTACCAACACCTGCCGCGCGGATCGCGACGATCTCGCTGTCACTACCCATGCGCGAAAGGCCGATAACGATTCCCGCCAGAACTGCAACCGGCAAGGTGAGGACCAGGACGTTTGGAAGTAGCGCCGCGGCAATCTCGGCGGCGAGATCAACTGGTAAGTCCGCGTAAACCGCCAGCTCCGAAAACCTTCCTGCTTGCTGTGTGAAAAGGATTGCCGTCAGTAACACCGCTGAAAGCAACACGTAAGGTATTGCTTCCAGGACAATGTATTTGGGAATTAACCTTCTGGCACTCATCACGACGGTACTTAACACTCAAGAAGCGATTGGTGATTGAAAAGTTGAACGCAGACGCGGCTGCCTTTCAAGCACGCGTCCAATAAGCTGGTGTGTGAGTTCAGCAAACTCGCGCTGGACCACGTCCGGAACCTCAT
Source organism: Pyrinomonadaceae bacterium (assembly GCA_035601415.1). GTDB lineage: Bacteria > Acidobacteriota > Blastocatellia > Pyrinomonadales > Pyrinomonadaceae > PSRF01. Next base: position 7,059 of record DATNOG010000188.1, read on the forward strand.
GTGATGCTTGAACAAAAACTTGCGGGGCAAGCTTCTGCGTTGCGCGTAATTGCGTATGCAGTTTTCTTGAGACCGCGCTTCCCTGGCCCTGACTGCAGCGCCGGCAGCGCAAGACGAGATCTAAGGTTAGGAAGATACCGCTGGTGTCGTTGAATTCCTGATGACACTCGCCGCAACGGCGAATATCGGGAAGATATCCCTGAAGCTTCAATAGCCAAATCTCGAAATAGCGGAGAACCAGTTGCAAGTCCGACGGCGCCTGAGAGATTGCTTCCAAACAAGCTTTCACCATGCGGAATAGGTTGTCATTGGCTTCGTGCGGTGGTGAAAATTCAATCACCAAATCGCCCATGTAGGCGAGGCCGGTGAGCGTTTCAGCCTGGCTGGAAAGATCAAAATGTGATTTTACGATCTCTGCCTGGCGCAGCGAGACGAGTTCCTGATTTTCTTTTTCGTAATAGGTGAGCCTGGTCAAGGTAAACGGCTCAAGGGCCGCGCCAAATCTGCTTTTGAGTTTTCGGCAACCTTTGGCGACGCCGCGAACCACGCCGGCGGCGTGCGTCAAAACAACAACGACCTTATCTGCTTCGCCGAAGTTATAAGTCCGCAGCACCAGTGCCTCAGTCTCAATAATCGACATTCGTTCCCTTACTGCTTAGGCACTAGAAAGGCAGGAAATAAAGTATCCAACTCAACACCAGGCCGATAGCCATGAATTCAACGAATACTTTAAGTCCATAAGTAAGACGAGCCCTCGGCGTATCCTTCGCCACTGTGCCGAACACGACGGCCGCCATCACCGCGAATGCTGTCATAACCAGGAAGTGTCTCACTCCTTCCTCCCCGCCGAGATATCAAAGGCGTCCAGCATCGCAAGATAATTCAACAAGCCCGCCACCAGTAGAAATGTGTTTCCATATTCGTAGGTCGCGCGCGCAGCATGAGCTGGATCGTCAGCAAAGCCGACGCCGAAAACCCAGGAGATAATATAAAGAATGCCGGAACCCAGATTCGCAATCATTGGCGGCAGTTGTAGTAACGCAGACAAGCCCTGTTCGTTTCCGCCAACAGTAAATAAATGCCCGCCCATCCAAAGGCCGCCGAGGAAGCTAAGCCAAACAGCGCCTCCCAAAAGCAACCCGCGCACCCATCGCCCTTGCAGCAAATGACCGAGACCCGGCACCAGCCAGGCAGCCAGTCCCATAAACCAGGCGCGCGCCGGAGCACTTTCCCTGCTATGAAGTTGTTCAATATCAGCCCTGCTCAAATTCGACCTCCAAAAGATCTTGATTAGTTTTGAAACTCCCCGGACGAAGCACTAGTTAAAGTTTCAGTTCAACTACAATTGATTTGCCGACGGTCAATCTTCACTGCTGTTAACTTACGACTTTAACCATCGGCGCGCCGACCCCTAACAATGCACATTAACTGGAGCTAATACAAAAGGAACGCCTCACGTAGTTTCTTAAACTCGGTTAACTCCGGTTTCCAGCTCGCTTGAAGTTCACCGATCGTACCTCGCTGTTCGATTGCTTCACGGATTCTTGTCGTGCCGGCAATCACGTCGAAAGGGTTTCGGTCGTAAACGTATTCGTACGGCGGCTCTTTCCAGCGAAACTGTTCCGGATATAAATCACGCGCGACCTTAATCATGGTAAGACCTGTCAGCACCGATTCAAAGTTGTCCCGATCCGTCACGTGAAGCTGCACGCCGCCGCAACTTATGCCGGCATATTTTTGAAACGTGGGACGAAAGATGCAACTACGAAAATAAACGCCCGGCAAATTCCCGTCGTTAAGCTGCCTCGCAAATTGTTCAGCAACGATGTACGGCGCGCCGACCAGTTCAAACGGTCGCGTCGTTCCCCTGCCCTCGGAAACCTGTGTGCCCTCGAAGTGCACCGTGCCGGGAAAGACGGTCGCAGTCTCGATCGTTGGCATGTTCGGCGAGGGCATCACCCATGGAGCGTCTGTTTCATCATGCCAACAGTTGCGGTCCCATCCATCCATCGTTAGCACTTCAAGCTCGCAATTGATCTTGAAGTGGTCGTTGAACATGCTCGCTAACTCCCCCAGCGTCATGCCGTGACGGGTGGGAATTGAGTACTGGCCGACAAACGACTCGTGTCCTTTTTCCAGCACGTTTCCGGCTATATCGCGGCCATTGATGGGGTTCGGGCGGTCGCAAACGATCATTTTCTTTCCAAGCTTGCGAGCCGCTTCCATGCAATTGGCCATTGTGTAGGCGAATGTATAAATGCGGCAACCAACGTCCTGCATGTCAAAAATCAGCACGTCGAGATCGCGAAGCATGCTTTCCGTGGGCTCGCGCGTTTCGCTGTACAGAGAATAAATAGGCAGCCCCGTTTCGCGATCAGTGGCATGACCGGTCTCGATCATGTTGTCCTGCACATCGCCGCGTATTCCGTGCTGCGGACCAAACAGCGCGCGCAAATCTGCCGACTGATGTTCTTTCAAAAGGTCGGCAACATGATGCAACTGATGATTAACTGATGCCTGGTTGCAAACTAGCCCGAGGCGAGCACCTTGAATGCGATGGCCTTGATCTTCAAGTAGTTTCTCAACTCCCAACCTGATGTGTTTGCGAGCCATTGAATCGTGGATAAATGATCTTCTGCTAAAAGTTAAAGTAAAACATCAGCATCAGCCGCACAGCACAGCGCCACCGTTTACGTTCAGAATCTCGCCGGTTATGTGCCGGGCCCACTCGCTGCACAGAAAGGCGACCGGGCCGGCGATGTCTTCGGGCGTCGCAATGGCTCCAATCGGAATCGTTGCCATTATCGATTTGCGCTGATCGTTGTCACCGAGAGCATGTTCTGTCACCTCGGTAGCAACCCAACCTGGCGCCACAGCGTTAACATTGATTCCCCATTCGGCCAACTCACTTGCCAGCGATTTAGTAAAAGCGATTAGTCCACCTTTTGACGCGGCATAGTTTGAGTAATTGGCCTCTCCTCGTTGGCCCGCGGTTGAGGTGAGAATAACGATCTTGCCGGACCTCTGCTTTTTAAGAATAGAACAGCAGCACGACATACGGTCCAGACGCCCTTAAGGTTTATCTCGAGGCTTCTGTCCCACAACCCTTCCGACAGATGCTCGACCGCCGCGCCTTCCCAGATGCCTGCATTGCAAACAATGATGTCCACACGCTTAAAGTGTTCGATGGTTGCGTCAACCAGGCGTTCGGCTTCCTCCACCTTTGCGACGTCTGCTTTAAACGAGAGCCCTTCCCTGCCCGCGGCATTTACTGCGGCGACCGCAGCAGCGGCGGCAGCTGCGTCGTGCGCATAATTGATGACAACATTCGCGCCGAGCTTCGCAAGCAAGTGAACAGTAGCGCGGCCGATTCCTCTCGAACCGCCAGTAACAATCGCCACGCGTCCGTTAAGTGATAGTTCTTGAAGATCCATCTGAGCTCAGCCTGGTGTCGCAACCAGCGAACCGGCGTTCCCTGAACGGTTGGCCGCGCAAGCCTTCACAAACTCACTGAATAGCTTTTGGGAAAGTGCATCTTTTTGCCAACCCAACTCAGGATGCCATTGCACGCCGAGGGCAAAGCGATTCGGCCTGGTATCTTCGACTGCTTCAATCAGACCATCAGAAGCCCAAGCTGTCGCCTTCAAGTTGTCACCTACATTTTCAATCGCCTGATGATGATGGCTATTAACCACAGCGCTCTCAGCTTGCGCCAGCGCGGCGAGCCTACTTGTGTTAGCTAAGGTAATCGTGTGCGAAGGACGATCGCGTGGCGCGCCTTGTTCGTGCTTGATCGAGTTGGACAGTTGCGTCGCAATGTCCTGAATCAGCGTGCCGCCGCGAAACACATTCAGGATTTGCATGCCAAAGCAGATCGCAAACAGCGGCACCTTACGGCGGTCGAGCTCTTGGAGGACAAGCAGATCTGTTTCATCTTTTAGCGGCACGACGCTTCCCAATTGCGGATGCGGTTGGGCTCCATAACGCAATGGATCTACATCGGAGTCGCTACCGGGCAGAAGGACACCATCGAGCGAGTAGATCATCGCGGCTATGTATTCCGGCTCCGGAATTAGACTGAGGTGCACTGGTGCGCCGCCCGCCGCTTCGACCGCTTCGCTGTAATAGCGGGACAGGTAAAACCGATCGGTACTCAACTCGAGCCGCATGGTTATGCCAATGCGCGGGCGTTGCTGATCTGACTGTGGTTTGTTAGTCATGCCTGAAACCATCATAGCCTAAAACTGTGAAAGGATCTTACTGCGAGCCTTCGCAGTTAGCTGCTTGCTTGACTTGCGTTCGAACGACTTCCTATAGTGACCTTTGCCAAAAATGTCATCACAACAACCCCACATTCGCAGCACTACGGTGCTGCTGGTTCGCAAAGATGGGCGAGTTGCGCTCGCCGGTGACGGCCAGGTAACGCTGGGTGAAACCATCATGAAAAGCAGCGCAAAGAAAGTGCGCCGGCTATATAACGACAGCATATTGGCAGGCTTTGCCGGGTCAACTGCCGACGCGTTTGCGCTGCTGACGCGATTCGAAAGCAAGCTTGAGCAATATCACGGAAATCTGGAGCGCGCGTCTATCGAACTCAGCAAGGAGTGGCGTACGGACAAGGCGCTTCGCCATCTGGAAGCGTTGCTGGTTGTCGCTGACGGCAAAAGCTCTTTTCTGCTGTCGGGAAATGGTGACGTGATTGCGCCTGACGACGGCGTGCTGGCGATCGGCTCCGGAGGTTCCTATGCGCTGGCAGCGGCACGTGCGCTGGCAAAGCACACTGAGCTTTCGGCGCGCGAAATCGCCGTCGAAGCGCTCGCTATCGCCGGCGAAATCTGTATCTATTCAAATCAAAATATAGTCGTTGAGGAATTGTAAAAGACGGTTCGCGGCATTGCCCGGCGTTAGTTAGTAATAAGTAATAATAATTCGCAATAATGGTAAAGCAATAATGGTTATTTATCTTGAAGGCGAAGTTGACGAAGAAGTTCTGCTCGATGAGATGACGCCGCGTCAGATTGTTGCCGAGCTGGACAAACACGTGGTGGGCCAGCGCAACGCCAAGCGCGCGGTCGCGATCGCATTGAGGAATCGCATCCGGCGTCAAAAGTTACCACCGGAAATGGCAGTGGATGTGATGCCCAAGAACATGATCATGATCGGTTCGACGGGAGTCGGCAAAACAGAAATTGCCCGCCGGCTCGCGCGTATGTCCAACTCCCCTTTTCTCAAAGTCGAGGCTTCGAAATTCACCGAAGTCGGCTATGTCGGTCGTGATGTCGAAAGCATGATCCGCGATCTGACCGAAATCGCCGTTGACATGATTCGTCAGGAAAAGATTGATGAAGTTGCGGAAAAAGCCGAGCTGAATGTCGAAGAGCAACTTCTTGATCTGTTACTACCGCCGCCGCGCGCCTCGTCCAGTCTTTACGATTTTGATTCAAGTAGTACCGGCGAAGAATCATCGAATCCGGACTTAAAGGATTCTGCGCGCGACGAACAGTTTCAACGGACGCGCGAAAAACTACGGGCACAACTGCGCGAAGGTAAACTGGACAACCGGCTGGTCGAAGTTGAAATACGCGAGAAGAATTTTCCGGTTATTGAACTCGCTGGACCACAAGGCGTGGAAGAGCTGGGCATCAACATGAAAGACATGCTGGGCAATCTTTTTCAGGGTCGCACCAAGAACCGGAAAATGACAGTCGACGAGGCGATCGAGCACCTGATGGCGGAAGAGGAAGAGCGTTTAATAGATATGGACCAGGTGGCGCGCGCGGCGATCGAACGCGTAGAACAGTCGGGCATAATCTTTCTCGACGAGATCGACAAGATTGCCGGACGCGAATCAGGCCATGGGCCCGACGTTTCGCGCGAAGGCGTGCAGCGGGATATTTTGCCAATCGTCGAAGGCACGACCGTTAATTCGCGCTACGGCATGGTCAGGACGGACCACATCCTATTCATAGCGGCCGGCGCCTTTCACGTTTCCAAGCCGGCGGATCTCATTCCCGAATTGCAGGGCCGCTTTCCCATTCGCGTCGAACTGGAATCATTGACAGTCGAGGACTTCAAACGGATCCTCACCGAACCGAAAAATGCTTTGATCAAACAGTATCAGGCGATGATGGCTACCGAAGAAGTAAACATAGATTTTACCGACGATGCGATCGCTTCGATTGCAAACTTTGCCGCGCGAGTCAATGAAAACACAGAAAACATTGGCGCGCGTCGTTTGCAGACAATTATGGAGAAACTGCTGGAAGAAATAAGTTTTGAAGGACCAGACCTCGAGCCAAAAGACCAGCGAATCGACGCCGCTTATGTTGATGCGATGCTCGCCGAAACCGTTAAGGACCAGGACCTCAGCCGCTACATTCTGTGAAAACCATTTCCCGTATTCAAATCACAGTATTGGTCGCGCTTTTGGTGAGCTTCGGCGTCGCCTGCGGTAAACGCCGGCCACCATTGCCGCCAACCGAGCGCGTGCAACAGCGAACTGAATCGCTATCGGGAATCCAGCGCGGCAACCAGGTGATCCTGAGTTGGCCGGCGCCACGACGTAATGCGCCGGACCCAAGTGTGCAAAGCATTCGCCGCATAGATGTGTACCGGCTGGCTGAGAAACCGCGCGCGCCGCTGGCGTTAACCGAAGAAGAATTCGGTGCCAGATCAACGTTGATTGGTTCAGTCACTTACGACGAGATCAAGAACGCGGGCGACACACTCACCTACACGGACAATCTTGAACTTGCCGGCGAACCCGCGCGCCTTCGTTACGCCGTCCGCTATGTTAATGCAGCGGGCCAGCGCGCCGCGTTTTCAAACTTTCTTTTGTTGGAGCCCGCGGTGCGCGTCGCCAACCCCCCTATACTAATCGTCACTGGAAAAGAAATTAGCGAGGACGCCATAACTGTTTCCTGGCAACCGCCGACAGCGAATATTGATGGTTCGACACCCGTGAATCTCCTCGGATACAACGTCTATCGCGTGGCGGAATCGGAAAGTGAAGTTAGCCCGGCGCCGATAAACACGGCGCTGGTTGCCGGTACTCGATACATTGATCAAAATTTCAAGTTTGGCGAAACATATCGCTACATCGTGCGCTCAGTTTCGCTTGGCACCGAAGGCGGGCAGGTCGAGAGTCTGAATTCCAACCCAATAACTGTTTCGCCGAAGGATGTGTTTGCGCCTTCTGCTCCCACTTCAATAACCGTGGCCGCAGCGCCCGGCCGGCTTTCGATATTCTTCCCAGCGAATCCCGAAGCCGACGTCGCCGGATACTACATCTACCGCTCGACCGATCCAGACTTGCCGAAGAATCAATGGACAAAACTCAATGGCGCGCTGCTTACACGGACCACCTTCCAGGATGAGAAGGTCGAATCAGGAAAACGTTATTACTACTATCTGACTGCGGTTGACGAAGCGGGTAATGTGAGTGCGCAATCCGAAGTAGTATCCGAAGTAGTGCCCTAGACCTTGGTGCGCGCGCGTCTCGTCCCCATTGAGCACGAAGTGCGAACAGCTTATGCGTATCTGTCGCTTTACAAAATCTGAGACGTCAGTTGCGCAATTTGGAATGTTTGATGGTGATACCCTTCTGGGGTCCGACGCTGAAAACATCGAATCGGTTCCGCATGCGCGTACAGATCGAGCAATTGCTGTTTCCGAAGTCAAACTGCTGTCGCCGGTTACGCCTTCAAAAATCGTTTGCGTTGGCCGTAACTATCGCGAGCATGCGGCTGAGATGGGAAACAAGATGCCAGACGAACCGCTGCTCTTTCTCAAAGCGCCTTCCGCGGTTATTGGAAATGGTGACTCTATAGTTTTGCCAATTGCGTCGCAGCAAGTGGAGCATGAAGGTGAGCTGGGCGTGGTTATCGGCAAGCAAGCGCACAAGTTGTCAGCCGATGAAGATCCGCTTAATTATGTTTTGGGTTACACCTGCGTAAACGATGTTACCGCGCGCGACTTACAACGCAAGGACGTACAGTTTACGCGGGCGAAATCATTCGACACGTTTTGTCCGGTTGGGCCGGTTATCGAAACCGATTTAGATCCTTTGAATCTGGTGGTCAAGACTCGCGTTAACGGTATAGAGAAACAAAGCGGGCGCACGACCGACATGGCGTTTTCAGTTCCCTTTCTCCTCCGCTACATCGCGAATATCATGACGTTGTTTCCCGGAGATTTGATTGTGACTGGAACGCCTGCGGGTGTTTCACCGCTGAAGCCGGGCGATGCGGTCGAAGTAGAAATAGATGGAATCGGCATTTTGCAGAACAGTGTCTGCTGAGCCGCGGTACCCAAGTCGGCAGCCCGTTATGGTTCGCGGCTGAGCGATGGTTCCTGTACTCTTTAAGCATTCATGCAACGGAGGTTCTTATGAAGTTCTTTCTTGATACTGCAAACCTTGATGAGATTCGCGAAGCTGCGGCGTTTGGCATTGCTGACGGAGTGACCACGAATCCAACCCTGATTTCCAAAGAAGGCGACGTCGATTTCAAGGAACACATCGGCGCCATCTGCAAAATCGTTAGCGGCCCCGTATCCGCGGAGTGCACCAGCGAAGAGACGGAAGGCATGCTGCAACAAGGTCGCGAGTACGCGAAGATTGCGCCTAACGTTGTGATCAAATGCCCACTGACGCGCGCCGGTCTGAAAGCAACCAAACAATTGTCGAGCGAAGGCATTAAGGTGAACGTGACGCTTTGCTTCTCGGCGGCGCAGGCGATCATGGCTGCCAAGGCCGGCGCTTCGTTCATCAGTCCCTTTCTCGGCCGGCTCGACGACATTGGTGAGAATGGTCTGGTGCTGCTTCAGGACATCATCGATATTTACAAAAATTACGCATGGAAAACCGAAGTGCTTGCCGCCAGTATTCGCCACCCGATTCATGTGATTGAAGCGGCGCGCATGGGCGCTGATATTGCAACCATGCCCTTCAAGGTCATCGACCAGCTGTTCAATCATCCATTGACTGACAAAGGACAGGCGCAATTTCTCGCTGACTGGCACAAGAGCGGAAGAAAGTAGATTTCAAAGTCTCTGATTGAGGTTCAGACATTCAAATTCGACGGTGAACCGCATCGCACCTGGCGCGCTGGGGTCGTTCGTCAGGAAGGGCCGTTGCTGGTTCTCGATGGAAAGTTTGATGCCGACATCGAACACGATCTACTTGGAACCATCGTCAGCGGCACGCAGAGTCTTGAGTACTACTGGCTCGATCGTTGGTACAATGTCTTTCGCTTTTCACGGCCGAACGGCGAGCTGAGGAACTATTACTGCAACGTCAATGTGCCGCCAAGTTTTGATGGAAAGATTCTGAGCTACGTGGACTTGGACCTGGACATTCTGGTCGCGCCCGATTTTTCTTTTCAAATACTCGACGCGCAAGACTTCGAACGCAACGCGGAAGTTTATGGCTACGACGATGAAATTCGCGCCAATGCACAACGCGCGCTGGATGAATTGGTTGCTATGATCGACAAACGCTCTTTTCCGTTTAATGACGCAGCAGTAGCATAGGCTTTAGCCTGTGTCTTTTGCCGGGGAAGCACAGACTAAAGTCTATGCTACTTTCACCAATCCAAAACATGACTTCCAAACAACAGCCCAAACAATCCAAATCCAAACTCGAGCTCCTAAAAGAGCGCTCGCTCAAGGCTGAAGCCGGCGGCGGCGCCGCGCGCGTGGAGAAGCAGCACGCGGCAAACAAGCTGACCGCGCGCGAACGCATCGAGTTCCTGCTGGATGAAGGAACGTTTGAAGAATTCGATAAGCTGGTGGTCCATCGCTCGAGGGATTTTGGCATGGAGGAACAGCTCTATCCCGGCGATGGCGTAGTTACCGGTCACGGTCTGATCGATGGTCGCAAGGTTTTCGTTTTCGCGCAGGACTTCACTGTCTTTGGCGGTTCTCTTTCTGAAACTCACGCGGAAAAAATTTGCAAAGTGATGGATCTTGCGATGAAAGTCGGCGCTCCTATCGTCGGACTGAATGATTCCGGCGGCGCGCGCATTCAGGAAGGCGTCGTCAGTCTCGGCGGTTATGCTGATATTTTTCTGCGCAACACGCTGGCCAGCGGCGTGGTGCCGCAGATCAGTTGCATCCTTGGACCATGCGCCGGCGGTGCAGTTTACAGTCCGGCAATCACCGACTTTAACATCATGGTGAAGGACACGTCGTACATGTTCATCACGGGACCCGACGTTATCAAGACGGTGACACACCAGGACGTAACGAAGGAAGAGCTTGGCGGTGCGATGACTCACAATCGCATCTCCGGCGTTGCCCATTTCGCCGCCGACTCAGACGAGCACGCATTGCAAATGGTGCGCGAGCTGCTGTCGTTTGTTCCCTCAAACAATCTTGACGACGCGCCACGAGTGGTGCCGACCGATTCGCCCGACAGAACTGAAGAGAAACTCAACACCATCGTTCCGGAAGCTTCGAATCAACCCTATGACATACGCGCAGTGATTACCGCAGTGGTTGACGACGGTTACTTCTTCGAAGTGCAGCAGCATCACGCGGCGAATATTTGTGTTGGCTTTGCGCGACTCGACGGGCGGCCCGTGGGAATCGTTGCCAATCAACCGGCATTTCTTGCGGGCGTCCTGGACATTGATGCTTCAGTCAAAGGCGCGCGCTTCGTCCGCTTTTGCGATTGTTTCAATGTGCCGTTGATAGTCTTCGAAGACGTGCCCGGTTTTCTGCCGGGCGTTTCGCAGGAGCACGGCGGCATCATTCGCCATGGCGCGAAGTTGCTATATGCGTTTGCCGAAGCGACAGTGCCGAAGCTGACGGTGATAACTCGAAAGGCGTATGGCGGCGCCTATTGCGTGATGGCGTCAAAGCATATTCGCACCGACGTCAACTTCGCCTGGCCCTCGGCGGAAATCGCGGTGATGGGCCCGGAAGGCGCGGTTGGTGTTTTGTATCGCAGAGAGATTAATGAAGCGAAGGACAAAGAGGCCGCGCGACGCGCACGAATTATTGAGCTTGAAGATAAGTTTGCGAATCCTTACGTTGCCGCTGAGCGTGGCTTTGTTGATGAGGTAATCGAACCTGCATTGACCAGGCCGAAACTCATTCGCGCACTCTCACTGCTCGAGAACAAGCGCGACACGAACCCACCAAAGAAACACGGCAACATCCCGCTGTAAATTCCTTTTGCTGATTGTTTACATTGACGCCGATTCAGTATCTAGCTCCTGGGCGTCTTTCCCCCAGGATGCGATAGTCCTTCGCCTTGATGGCTTCTACAACTTTGCCGCGCTCAACATAAAGGGACACACGCGAATAATTGTTCAACGCCAGTCCAATATTAAAAATGATGCCGCAGATAATGAACACCAGCACAAACTTCTGCCAACGCTTTTTCTTCAGAAACTCATTCCAACAATAGAAGCTATATAACATGGCAATTGGAAGTGTCAGGTAAAAGGTATGAGAATGCGGCTGCTTGAAGGAGAAAAGAAAGCTCACATACAGCAGGACCACCGTCGCCAGCGTAAAATACTTCATCGCCTTCCAGTCCTTGGCCGAATGCTTTTTCTTGAACCATAAAACAAGCATGGCTATGGGTTGAAGTATCCCAACCACGGTAAGGAAGATGATAAACGGAATCAACCAGGGGTTCTCGCTCATGAACAGCAACCGTCTTGTGGTGTTGCCCCCGATGAAACGGGGCAGCTCAAAACTTGCGAAAGACAAGAAACGTCCCAGCACACCTTCCACAATGTTCAAATTCTTTACGAGGTTAGTGTAATTAAACTGCACTGCCTCGTTCGTGTTTCCGATCGCCCCGACCAATCCATAGTTAACAAAAGTTGGAATAAGAAAACTGCCCGTAAGTAGTGCGCCGCAGGCAAAGTACATCACCGCTCTTAACCCATTCCACCCTGAATTCTTAAATTGAAAATAAAAGGACAGCAGAATGTATGGAAGAAGAACCACCCATGACAGGTGAAATTGCATGATCCAGAAGAGGGCCAACCCCATCGCGAAGTTTGCCCATTTCAAAGGAATGAGACCACGAGTCAGGAAGGGATAAGTTTCAATTGCACAAACAAAGAATAGAATAGCGGCGGGCAGCACGTAAGAGGGGTTAAAAACATGCGTGGAAATGCCAAGCGTCCATGGTGCGGTGAGTAACCAGACCCAGACAAACCACTTTGGGATTTCCGGCAGGCGTTTACTGCAGTACCACGCGAAAAAGCAGAGGCTGGCAAACGAGAGAATGTTTAATAAGACGTAAGGCGCTTCCGGCAAAGGCAGAAGGTACAAAGGCAGTCCCACAACCAGCCCCTGCAAGGCTCCCGGTATTTGAATTGTGCTGGTAACGTCCGGTCCGAAATATGGCCATGCTCCGGTGGTAAAATATTTGAGCCCGATCAAATAAATTTGCTTCTCGTCTCCGGTTCGCGTCGAAAAGTCTAAGCACAAACCGAACGCCAGCCGGAAGAGAAAAGCCAGGATGAGAGCGACGGTGAAAAGTAATTTCTTTCGTTGTTTTGAAATCTCCATGCGTTACGCTGGATCATTCGCCCTCATAGGCTCGCCTTAGAGTTGCAATGTCGATTTTTTTCATTTGCAGCATAGCATTCATGACCCTTTGCGCTTTCTGCGCGTCCTTGTCTTGCAGCAGCTCGATCAAAATCTTGGGAACGATCTGCCATGACAAACCATACTTGTCTTTAAGCCAGGCGCATTGCGACTCTTGTCCACCATCCGCAGTCAGCTTCTCCCAAAAGTAGTCAACCTCTTCCTGCGTCTCGCAGTTGACGACGAAGGATATGGCTTCCGTGAATTTGAAATGCGGGCCACCGTTTAGTGCCACAAAGTTCTGGCCCTCGAGTTGGAATGCAGCGGTCATTACCGATCCTTTTGGTCTTCCCGCGGCTTGGGCCGCTGCTTCACTATATCGAGTAATGGTTACAACCTTGGAATTCTTGAAAATAGAAACATAAAAATTCACTGCCTCTTCGGCGTTGTTATCGAACCAGAGGAATGGGGTGATCTTTTGCATACAGTCTCCTTCAGTTGTTTACTTAGAGCATGGAACGGTTCGAGTTTGCCGATTCCTTCTGCTAATAATACGGTGCTCAGCGATTTTTCGCGTAATAGCCCTGGCGGTAAAGCAATTGCAGTTTCTGTTTGCGTAGCTCGGGATTGACGATGTCGATGCGGATGCGCCGGTACGAGGCATCGCGGTTCTTATTGATTGGTGAATAGGCTATTAGGTACTGCGAGCGAAGTTCCTGATCGATCTGTGAAAAGGCTTGCGTCAGATCTCCAGGCCCAGCCGGAATAAAAGCGCGGCCTCCCGTTTTATCCGACACTTTTCGCAACGCACCGGCGTCGAGTTTGCCCTCTGGAAAATCCGCGTCGCGAATTCCAATCGAATAGATTACGACGTTCGCCTTCACCGCCAGGTCAATGACTTCCTGTTTACTTATGCGGCTGCTGGTGTCATCGCCATCGGAAAGCAGAATGATTGCGCGGCGTGTGTTGTCTGCAGTTTTGCTTAAGTGCTCCTGAATGGTGATCCACATTGCATCCCAGATGCCCGTGTATCCGCTGGGATCTTGATCAACCGGCAGCACATCTTCGCCCATCGCGACCAGCCGCTCATTTTCCGGAGATAGCTGCACCCGCACCTGCTCGATTCCCTTTCGCAAACGAACGGGATCGCTGGTTAGCGCCTGCTCTAATCTGGGAACTCCAGTGAACGATAGAATCGCAGCCCGGTCCACAGCGGGCCGAATCACCGAATTAACAAATGCAAGTGCGGCGCGCTTTTCTTCGGCCATCACTCCTTTTTGCGATTCGCTTGTATCAATCAGAATTGCCAGCGAGAGTGGTCGATCAGTCTCGCGTTGAAACACGCTTACGGGTTGCGGTACGTCGTTCTCAAAAATGCGCACGTCCTCAGGCCGCAACGAGGTAACGAAGCGTCGATCTTTATCGACCGCCGTGAACAACGTGTTAACCAGGTCAGTTTCGACACGCACAACTTCCGGCTCCGGTTCGGAATCGCCGCTCGCAGGTTTTTGTGGTGATGGCGTTTTATTAACGACGGTCGGCTGGTGTTGTGGTGCTTGAGCATTGATCGCAGCGGAAGTGAGTCCAGTAGCCGCTACGACGAACGACAGCACGATCACCACTAAGAGTCGAAACCCAAGCATCGTTCTATTAAGTAAGTTAAGTAAGAAAACGTTCGGGCTTTATCTTTCGCTGCTCGCAAACGTTATTAATTTCCGGCGAGGATCGAAACTGATCTTAAATGGGTATAAAGCGTCGCGACCCAAAATTATCGGCGCGTCGACCGCAACGCCAGAAAGTATGTCAGTGGGAATGCCGCGTAGCACGAGCTCGCCAATGCTGATGGTGGTCGGCGCCACGCGCCTCGCGTTTATGGTGCCGCCGCCTAAA
>DATNOG010000189.1:0-14006 GCA_035601415.1 Pyrinomonadaceae bacterium
TCATACGCTCAGCGCATCCGGGATGACTGGGGCGAGGAGAGATTCGCGGTCAAACTTCAAACCGATCCCGACCGCGCAAACGCTGCGGGGATCACTAACCTCGACGTGGCGGCTTCTTCGGCGACCGGAATCAACGGCGGACAAGTGACCGTATTGCGCGAAGGCGATAAGCAGATTCCAGTTGTGACACGACTGCGGATGGAAGAACGCGCGCAGCTGGCAGACGTGCAAGACCTGTACGTTTATTCCACACAGGGACCGCAGAAGGCGCCCCTGCGGCAGGTTTCATCGGTGGACCACGAGATGCAGACCGAGACGATTCGCCGCCGCAATCAATTTCGCACGATCACAGTTGGCTGTATGCCCGAAGCGGGACACCTGCCTTCTGAGGTGATGAACGCCATCCGTCCTCAGTTAACAGCCTTCGCAAACCAGCTGCCGCCTGGTTACCAAATGCAGATCGGCGGATCGGAGGAGGAACAGGTAAAAGGATTCAAGAATCTGGTCGTCGTCCTGTTGATTTCCGTTAGCGCGATATTTCTCAGTCTCGTCTATCAGTTCAAGAATGCCATCAAGCCGTTTGTCGTCTTCGCCGCGGTACCTTACGGAATTGTGGGAGGACTTACGGCGCTCTGGATCATGGGCACGCCGTTCGGGTTTATGGCTTTCCTGGGAATCATCAGCCTGGTCGGGTTGATCGTCAGTCACATCATCGTGCTCTTCGACTTCATTGAAGAGAAACATGCAGCAGGCGAGCCGCTGAAGGAGGCGGTGCTGGATGCGGGCATTATGCGCCTCCGTCCGGTGCTTATAACGGTACTCGCTTTAGTGATTGCGCTTGTACCACTGGCGCTTCGGGGCGGGCCGCTGTGGGGGCCGATGTGTTACGCACAGATGGGCGGGATGCTCTGTGCAACCTTTATCACTCTATTGCTGGTTCCGGTGATCTATTCGATCTTCGTCCTGGATCTCAAACTCATTAAGTGGGAAGTCCCAGGCACGCCAAACAGCGAAGGTCGGCAACCCGAAGCTGCCAGCGATGTCGAAGCCGAGACAGCACAAGTCACTGTGACAAATGGTTAACGAAACTAAAATCTGGCGCTGATGGGCAGTGGTTCTACCTGCATGAAAACGGGAGCTAACAATATGGGAAAGCTTGATGGAAAGATCGCACTAGTAACAGGGGCATCGAAAGGAATCGGGGCAGGCATCGCCTTGTCGCTGGCAAAGGAAGGTGCCGCGGTTGCGGTGAACTACGCCTCCGATCGAGAAGGTGCCGATCGTGTTGTTGAAAAGATCAAAGCGGCCGGCGGTAAGTCCATTGCCGTGCAAGGGAGCGTGACCTCGTCGGAAGCGATCGATCGGTTCTTCAGCGAGACAGTGGAGCAACTCGGCAATGTGGACATCCTTGTCAACAATGCCGGCGTTTTCTCCTACCTGCCGTTACAAGACGTAAACGAAAAGGAGTTTCATCGCCAGTTCGACACGAATGTGCTCGGACTTCTTTTGACTTCCAAACGTGCTGCAACACAATTTGGCGAGAAGGGCGGCTGCATCGTCAACATCGGCTCGGTAGCAAGCACTTTAACGCCTCCGGCATCGACGATCTACGCGGCAACGAAGAGTGCGGTGGACGCTATTACGCGTGTGCTCGCGAAGGAACTGGGCCCGCAGAACATCCGCGTGAACTCTATAAACCCTGGCGTAATCGACACCGAGGGCGCGCGGGCCATGGAGACCTACGAGCAAGTCGCAAACGAGATCAAAGCCCTGACTCCGCTGGGTCGAACCGGCTTGCCGGAAGACATTGGGTTGATCGCAGCCTTTCTCGCCTCGGACGAAGCCCGATGGCTTACCGGTGAGATCATCTTGGGCAGCGGCGGTCTCCGCTAAGCATGAACGTTGTTGATTCAAATGGGACTTAGGGAGGGAATAGATGAAACTGAATTCGACATGGCATTGGTCCATAATATGCGGCCTTCTCTTAATAGCTCGTAGTCAAGCGGCTGCTCAGGCGCAGGGTCAACCGCTACCGCAACCTGAGTCCATTACGGTTGATCGGTCGCTATCTCCGGCAGATGCTGCGCAAATGATCAAAACGGCGCGTTTGTTTTATGCGTTTTGGGATACAGGAAATGCTGAGTACGCCTCTGCTGCAGTGGACAACGATTTTCGTGAC
This sequence comes from Pyrinomonadaceae bacterium, assembly GCA_035601415.1. Classification (GTDB taxonomy): domain Bacteria; phylum Acidobacteriota; class Blastocatellia; order Pyrinomonadales; family Pyrinomonadaceae; genus PSRF01. The sequence goes on from DATNOG010000189.1 coordinate 2,180, forward strand.
AACACGCTGCCGGCAGGACGGCCTCAAGGTCCCAGAGGCTTGCTTTACGCTTCGCAGACTTTTCGAAGTGCCGTGCCCGACCTCCATTGCACGATCGAAGACCTACTGGTGAGCGGCGATAAAATCAGCGCGCGCCTTCTCTTCACCGGCATTCACAAAGGTGAGTTCATGGGCCATCCTGCGACCGGCAAGCCGGTGACGTTCTTTGCCATCGACATACTGCGTATTCGGGGTGGAAAGATTGTTGAGGATTGGCATCTCGAAGACAACCTAACCCTGTTGGAACAACTAGGTGTCGTTTCCTTGAAGAAATAGGAGGAGACTCTAACACGTGACGACTCTCGTAGCCTGTCTGATAAGGGCGGGTGAACTTGAGGTTTCGGTTTAGAGGCGGACTATTCCGGCCTCACCAACTATTTCAAGGCCATTCACGCGGCGTTCGACGATATTGAAAGTGCGTTCTCCGAAAAAACGTCGTAAGCGAAAACCTCATTAGGTAGTGATGTCTGGAAGTTTTTAGGTCTTTCGAAACGTCCATCCGTTTCAGATCCACACTAGGAAGCCTTCATTCGCACGGCGCGACCCTGGCGCGCATAAGTCGGCGGTTTGATGGTCGGATTCTGTTTTAGAACTCAGATGAGAACTTTCGTGCATCAGGAAAGAAGCTTGCGAAGTCCACTTTGGAATTTTCGCGACTCTTGATCACCGAATCATCTCGCGAACTCTTGGCTTGAAGCTGTCGAGTCTTCTTTTTTACATGCGACCTGGAGACCGCATGGGGCTTCACCTCGAGGAAATCACTAAGCCGACAATAAGAGGCGTCGCAGAGCGCCTCGCTCGTTTCGAGTCGAAGCATTTTTGGCTGATCGTTGAGCAGATCGCAGACTGCCTGCGTCGAAAGTACATAGCCGGTGCGGTCGAAAACGATTTTGCTCACGTGCGACGCGCGCGTGACTCCACGTTCTCTCAACCACTCCCGCAAATTCCATTTGATTGGCATTAGTTTTTCTCCTTTTTTTCAATGTATGGATCGACGAATATATCGATAAGGTCGCCTTGTTCTTCCTCGACGTCCTCATCCGTCGCGATGAGATAAGGTGCGGCTGAACTCGGAGAGCTGTGGCCCAAGTGCTTGAGCACTTTGCGGTAAGCGAGCGGGTTTCTCTCAAGCGTGTTTGTGGCAAAGGTACGACGAAGATCATGAGGTCTTACATCCACAGGTAGTTGCACGCCGGCGTCCCTGGCGAGCGCGACTATCTTCCGAAACGTTTTGTAATACCAAAACTTTGTAAGACGGGTGCCATCTTCATTCAGAAAGAGGTAGTCACTGTCTGCAGACTTAGGGAACATAGGTTTGAAGATGCTTTGAAAGGTGTGCAGCACTTCAACCGCCAAGGGCGTCAGAGGAACAGACCGCAGGCGTTTACCGCTATAAGCCTTACCTTTGCCAAGAGTCTGACTTGACCCTTTGATAGATTGACATCGCAGCTTTCCCCTCCCGAACGTATGCCAAGGAGTTCACTACTCCGTGCACCAATTTCGACTTGAAGGACGACCGCGGTGTAGTTTCTGGCGCCAATGTGCGGCAGGCAGTGATTCGGCAGATAATCGATTCGCAGGAATTTCCAAAACGTCATCTACCAAAGCCTGGGAAAGGGCATAGCGCCTCCGACGCGGCGTGTCTGCCGCATGGATAGGTAAATCATATTTAGTGAATGTTGCAGCTATTGGTCCGTATTTGTCAGACACGCTTAGGCCATTGGCACCTGGAAGGTTTGGTTTTGCTAGCACGTACTCGCAGAAGTAACGCAAACAGTTCATGTACTTGCGCCGGGTTGCCGGTGCGAGATCGTCCTTCAACAGAGATGAAATGATTAGACTGAGGTAATACAATCCAAGGATTGGGTTGAGGAGATCCCAAATCACCAGATGCCTGTAACCGGCGGGATGAGTTGAGTCTGGGATCTTGATTCGGCGAAATATTGATGTAAGGACTGCTTTCCTGTCGTGAAGCGTTGCTTCGACGCTGCAACCACGGAAGACACAGTTCTGAAGGAACTCTTCAAGTTTATTGTCATGATCTTGAAGCCGTTCTTCCCAGGATATTCGAGTGGACATCGTTTCTGATGCGGTGTGCAAACCATCTACTTCGTTCATATATGTAACTCCTCTTTTGAATTTGCTAAATCAACCTTTTTCAAGTGGCACTACAGTCCTCTCTGAAAAGGATTTTTTCGTAACTTCAACACCTCGAACGATTTCGCCCGAGAAACTGCTGAGGCATTGCGAGGCAATTTCTCCAGTTCGAAGCGCGTAGCTGAGATTATTGGCTGCTCCCGCAAGACTGTTCTTAACGGAGGAGCCGGCACTGCACGGCTTACTCGCATCCGCAATGGTTCAACTCAAGTTCGTTTCATTCTCGAAGAGGTATTAGCTTTCGCGGGAAAACAGGAAAGAGACGCGCAACGGCGACTACCAGCAAATTGCTCGACGATTATCTCGTGACCCTGATAGATCGACTTCATTATTTGCTCCTCACGACCATCTTAAAAATAAAGCTGCAAGCATGAAACGCATTGGTAAACAACCCGAACGAACGGTACCCTCGAAGCTTGAGAAAACGGCAGTGAAGAACTTTCATCAGTATGCCGGACCTGGCGGACAAGTTCTCCACGGTTACGTGCGACGCTACAAGAACGTTCGGCTTCGCAAGAAAGGGTTCACAACCAGGACCGAAGCTGAAAGACATCTGCGTCAAGCAATGAACGATATCGACGCGGAAGAACGAGGCGAGATTCGCAGTAAGCCGACCACTGCCAAGGAAGCGCTCGACATTTACCGCCGCAACTTAGAAGTTCGAGCTCGTGACAAAGGATACCAATACGGCCACAACGTCAGGTCGAACTGCAAAGTCATCCAGGACTTTGTGGATTACTTCGGGCCGAAGCGGTTGATTCGCGAATGCACGGAAACTGATCTACGCGAGTTCTATCAAATACTTTGCTTTCGTCCGACCCTTAATAAGAATAGCGCCGGCGTCTTCATTGGCCGCATTCAAGGAATGCTAAAGGCCGCTCAAAAAGCAAAGCCTGACTTGATTAACTGGCTCCGCCCCACGCTCAAAGTCAATCGCACACCAGAGTTCGAACACCGTGTTGTTGAGTTAACAGAGTATGCGACTCTTGTTCATACATTACTAAATCCACCTTTAGCTCCCTCGCGGCGTGCGGAGCGGATTAAGCTATGGCGCGATGCTGGCGATGTGGTTCAGTTACTTCGTTTGACCGGAGGCAGGCTGAACGAGATCGTACGTTTGCGACTCGATCAATTCATCTGGACGAAAGGCAAGCTTCGCCTTTACGCAACGAAGACGGAAAACCAGCGTGATCTGCCACTATGGGATTGCATCAAGGAAATTGTTCAACGTCGGATTAGGGAAGGACTCACCGATGAAGAACTGCTGTTTCCTCGCGCGAAAACTGCAACGTTCGACAACGCCATTGCGCGGGCCTGTCGCAAAGCCGGGAAAGTGGCAGGTTTGAACTATGGGCGGACCAACGGCTTCACGTGTCACAGTCTCCGCCATACGTTCGTTACTGACATGATGGAAGCAAGCGGAAACAACGTCGCACTAGTCATGTCATACAGCGGTCACAAGTCGCTCGAGTCGTTTAACATCTACCTGCATGCTCCGGAACAGGGCTGTATACTTACTGATCAACGTATCGCGAGCGTTGGCCTATTCTTGGCCTCTTTTTCGGGAATGGTGGGAACATCGGGAACGTCGGGAACAAGTGAGGAAGGTCCTAAATCTTTGGAAACGCAGAACGTTGCTGTATCATAGCAACTTTCCAAAAACATGTGCCCGCTTGGCTCAGTGGTAGAGCACTCGCTTCACACGCGAGGGGTCAGTAGTTCGAATCTACTAGCGGGCACCAATATTTTCAATAACTTACGGGCGACGCCGAGTCGCCCGTTTTCTTCTGTCCCGGCATTCGGATCTTAGAAAGGCACCATCCGGCTGAACGTGTGCCACAGCGGCGGGTCTTATTCGAAAATCTTCGAACATCACCACAGCAGCGAGCAGCAAAAGGCGAGGCTGGGGGAGAGCAGCCTCGCGCTATGTTGTTCCGACCTTAGGCGGTTTTTTAGTAAGCGCTGCCGCCCGCGGCGGCACTTCGCGCCTTCAAGTCGCCGGTCGTCTGGCCCCAGGAAATGGGGATGCCAACAAACTTCTCCACTAGCGAGATGGGCACAGCGACGCGTCGGCCGTCTTCCTGCTGGAACACGATTCCTCCCTCGTCGGCCTCCAATACCCGGCCCCTGTAGAGTGACCCCTGCGTCCGCGTGTGAAGTTCGCACGGCTGATTGTTGTTCCTCAGCTCCTGCGCCTGGTTCTTAAGAAAGCGGCGTTCTGCGTCGTCATATTGTTTCGGAAGATCCATTAGTCCTTTCCTTTCTTTAGTTAAATTGGTTGCAGGTTGGGGGGCTTAACCAAACGGCATGTCGGAATTGCTTGGCTGAAGCCAAGCCGCTGGTGGTTGTGCGACGCGCCTTATCACCGGCACGTTGCCACGCACACAGCCCTGCAATAAAGGAACATTAAATTAACGGTAACATAGTGATCGCATGAAGAAGATCACCTAATCCCGTTACAGTTTGGAGGCAACCTAATCAGCACTGAAGCTTAAAACAAGGACAATGTAACAAGATGTAATAACTCTTGATTCTAACTACAACGCTTCGGTGATCGCGCTCATCGCCTATCAGTTGATTGTCCTTTCGCTATCTTGGTCCTGCCGAACTAGCAGCGATCGACTGGCAGCGGGTGGTTGAACAAGGCAACGATCCGGGAAGCGCGATCTCCGAGTATGGCTGCCGAGCATGGCGTTGATTTGATTGTGATGCGCTCGCGCCGCCGTCCACATCGAGCGGCGCTGCTTGGTTCGACAGCGGAAGCCGTTTGCCGCAGTGCTCCTTGTCCGGTACTGGTCATGCATAGCGATCAGCGCGACTGGGTCAATGACTCGAGTCACGAAATCACGGTCAAACGCGTATTGGTTGCTTACGATTTCTCCGATTACTCTGAGCTTGCTCTGAAACAAGGATTGTGCTTCGCCCAGGAATACCAGGCCGAACTACATCTGCTGCACGTGCTGCCGCCGTCGTCGCTCGAGCAATCGGAAATCTCCTGGTTCCCGCTCGGCAGAGAAGATGCTTATCACAAATTAGCCCGTCGTCTGCAGAAGGCGGTGCCAGCCGAAGCCCATCTTTGGTATGTCATCAAGCATTCAGTGTGGAAGGACAAGCCTATCGCGAGATTCTTAATTATGCCGAGAAAAGCGCGATTGACCTGATTTGCATTGGAGCGCATGGCGCAGGTTTCGCCAGCCGCGCTCTGTTTGGTTCCAATGTAGATCGAGTGCTGCGCCAGGCGCCTTCTCCGGTGCTCGTGACGCGCCCACTGAAACCAGCTATCGCATTGGCATTGCCGAAAGAGCTTCAGGCACTAGCGGCGGCGATGTTGTGAAAGAATGAATGGTCTATTCACTCATTCTCTAGATAAAGAAAAACCCGCGCAACGATGTCGTGACGCGGGTTTGTTAATTTCAAAGGTTGTTTCGGTGCGCTTCAGGGCTTCTTTTTGTCGTCCCGCTTGTTTCCCTGGTTATTGCTATTGCTCGGCGGGGGCCTTTCGCCTTTTGGCTGGACGACCACCTTGTTCTCGTCTTTGGGCGGCCGTTTGTCTCCATTCTTTTGAGCAAAGACACTTCCGACGCCAGCGAGCATCAACCCACCAATCAGCGCCGCCAGGAATTTTTGTTTTAAGTCGAACATCGAATTTCCGTCCTCCTCATGAACTTCTCAAGCGCGCATGGGAGTGAGAAGAGACGCGCCGCCCATCATCGAGCAAGAACGGTGCCAGAAATTACATCGCCAAAATCTTATCTGGAGTTGATATCGAATCAACCTTGACGCACCGTATCGCACCGTGTCGCACGGTATCGTGCAGCAAAAGCCTTAATATCGTGGTTCTTTTTGGGGCTAACGATGCACCGTCACGCTCAGCGTGCCGACGTTTCCGCTGCTGTCAAAAGCCCTCAAACTTACGGTGTGTTCGCCGCGCGCCAGTGCGGCGAGGGCCACGGAATATCGCTCGTGGCCACTGTCGGCGATGCCATCATCCGGGAACAATGGAGTCCACGGACCGCCATCAACGCTGAAATCGGCCCGCCTGATTTTGCCCGTTGCATCGTCAACGTCAAAAGCTGTGATCGCGCCGGCGCCCGGCTGCCCAGCCGCAACACGTACAACTGGGGGCGTGTTATCAATATCAACCGGCTCGCTCAAACGCTCGCCACTCAGTGCTTCTCCCGCCGGATTATCCGGCGCATCCGAAGCCGTAATCTTAATGATGTAACGACCGTCTGCCAGTGTTGCTCCATCGATGGTGTAAAAGTTGTCGCGCAACTTGTCCTTAAGCAGTCGAAACGTCGTTTCGTTCAACGCGCGATAATAAATTGAGTATTCCAGCGTGTCGTTATTTCGATCTTCGGCCTGCCATTGAAACGAGCGCGCGCCACGTTGAAAGATGCGGCGCGGCGGCACCTGGGCCACTGCTCCGAACAGAGACGGGTCAAGACCTGACGATTCAATGTTTGGATCAACCTGAATCTGGGCGCCCTGTTGCAGGCCGACGCCGAAAGGCAATGAAGTGACAGACAAGACTTCGGGCGCCACGTTTCTTGGTAGATAGGCAACCGTCGCGTCTTCCATCCACGCGGGACCTCCGGCGCTGCGCAGCGTAGCGCGCCACTGGATGAAGCGGGCGCGCGGGCTGGTTACCTGAGTACCATCGGCGTTGCGATACGCAGTACTCCAATCGCTCCAGGTTGTGTCGGGACGTTCGCCATTACCACTGCGCGTTTGTAATTCCACATTGCCTGCGCCGCGCCACCAAATGCGGCCCCACGTTGCTGTTAGCTTTGCATCGCGTACTGCGGATTCATAAGAGCCCTCGGCGAAGGTGTCTCTGCCAAAGCGAAACAACTTTCCCTGATTGCTTGAGGCGGCATAGATCTGCCCGGCCCTTGTCATGAATGACGATATCTGGCCTTCGGTCGATTGCAAGAGAAGAGTGTCGCGGCCATCATTAGTAACAGAATAGATTCGTCCTTTGTCGGCGGTGCCAATCAAAACACTTCCCTGCTCCAGCGCGGGCGCGACTGCGAAGGCGGTGATTGAAGACGAACTCCACACAACGTCCGTCGCGCCATCCGGCAAGATGCGAAAGACCACACTGCGAGCATTTGTAATGTCTGTACGACTCCGCGACGCCGGTACAGCTGTTTGAATCGGATTGCCACTTTCATCAATTGCCGTGATCGTTACCGACGTTGACGGTGTGCCGCCGCTACTGCCATCGCTCGGTTGCGGCACAGGAACAGTAGTCGATTGCTGCCGGCTGGTCGCCGCGCTGTCGCTAAGCGCGAGCGCATAGATCGATCCGTCCGCCGCCGGCGCCAGCGCCTGAATCTCGCGCAAAGGTGCGTCAAACAACGCAAATGCTTTTCCCTCGGGAGAAATGCGCAACACCAGACCGCCCGGATCAGTTCCGGCAATCAAATCTCCCTGCGGCGTCACCGCCAGTGACATCACATGCGTTTGATTGGTTGAGAGCAACAGAGACGATTCCGGTTTGGCGCCGGCAGCCCGCACTCGATAGAGTTTGCCGCTATCTCCGGTGCCAACGGCCAGCGATCCGTCGTTTAAGATCGCCAGCGACCAGATGTACTTGTCGGCCGGATCGAAAAACACTTCTGCATGTCCGTCCGTTGTGATGCGATAGACTTTGCCGTCAGGAGAACTGCCGGCGTAGATCGAACCGTCACGCGCGATAGCCAGAGCAGTGATGTCGAGTTCCGCCGCGTCGTATAACAATGAACCGCGACCGTCAGCGCCGACGCGAAAAATCTTTCCATCATGGCCCGTGCCGAGATAGATGTTGCCCTGGTTATCGATGGCACTCGACCAAACAAATGCCTGTTCTGTGTTGAAAACTTCGGCGACGTTCGGCGCCAGCGTCAGGACACCCGTATCGCTAATTGATATGCCACGGGCATCGCCTTTCAAGAGTTCAGCGCGACTGCCCGTCTCCCAAATTACGGGTTGACCGGCGTAACCGAGTTGCGCGGCCACGATAATCAATAATGAAATTGCGACCGGGGCCAATTGACTTTTTAGTTTTGCTGTCAACATATATGCGTATTAGTTTCCGATGTACTTTGTGTAGAGCGATCGTGCAGTTTTCACTTCGCTGGTGCCGCGAATGATCGATCGCGCGTCCCGGAATACTGTCATTTCAAATTCGCCGGTGCGAAAGCGCAAAAGGTAGTCATTAAATTTCACTTCGCCCGTTGGCTCGAGTCGCGCGGCGAGTTGAGCAAAATCAAGCTGCGTCGCTTGTGCCGGGGAAATCTGCACGGCATTGCGTCCACACAAAACGGCCGCAAGATCACCGGCAGAAGTCTCAAGCGTTTCATATCGACCAAGCGAACAAGTAATACAACCCGGCGACGGTGGTCCGGGATTGATCTTTCGCCACTCGTTTTGCCAGACGTCAAACTGCATTAATGACCGATGCAAATTTTCGTTTTGGCCTGTCAATAGTTTCAGCGCCTCAGCAACCTGAACAGCCGCGACTATGCTGATTATCGGCATGATGACGCCAGCGGTATCGCACGTCGGCGCACTGGCAGCGGGCGGCGCCTCTTCAAAAATACAGCGCAGACAAGCGGTTTGATGCGGCTGGATAGTCATCGTAACGCCGTAAGAACCCACCGCTGCTCCATAGATCCAGTTGACCTCATGCTTAACGCAGGCGTCGTTGATCAAATAGCGCGTGGCAAAGTTATCCGTACCATCAAGAACGACGTCGCAGTCCTTGAGCAAACGTTCAATATTCGAGTTGTTAACATCTGCAATTTCCGGCTCAACGTTAATAGCGGCTGCGAATTCGCGAATATGATTGGCGGCTGCGATTGCTTTTGGCGTTCGCTCGGTTGCGTCGCGCTCCGTAAACATTGTCTGCCGCTGCAAATTCGAAGCTTCAACGAAATCACGATCGACAATCCTCAAATTGCCGACGCCCGCGCGTGCGAGACTTTCCGCTTGCGCCGAGCCGAGCGCACCGCAACCCACAATTAGAACCCGGGCCTGCAACAGGCGAGCCTGCCCTTCCTTGCCGATGCCACTAAACAAGACTTGCCTGCTGTAACGTTCGTCCATATAAAACTGAGCGGCGCATTTAGACGTTGGAGTTGGACAACGCCTTGATCGCGGCAGTTTGCATCACATCGCTATTCGCGGTCAGTCCAGTCCAAAGTTGGAATTGCTTAGCTGCCTGAGTCAAGAGCATCGGCAAGCCACCAAGCGTTTCACAGCCGGCCGCCTGCGCCTCGCGAAGAAATTGGGTCACCCCTGGATTGTAAACTAATTCGTAAGCCAGGCGCGCACCGCGAAGCTGTCGCGCGCGAGCGGGTGTCTCATTTTCAAGTTCACCGCTTGTGCCCAAAGGCGTCGCGTTGACAACTACATCGAATTCGCCAAAGACAGCATGCTCCAATTCCCGACATTCAATGGCCCAGCGGTCGGCCAGCTGCTGCGCTTTGTGCAAGTCGCGCGCGAAAATGGTGGCCCTCGCGTCTTCCGTTTTAAGGCTATACAAGGCTGCGCTCGCCGCGCCGCCGGCGCCGAGGATTGCCACGCGCGCGTCATTGAGCGGGCCCAGGCGGTTTTTTAGCGACGCAATAAACGCGCCCGCATCAGTGTTGTAGCCGCATAGACGATCAGCTTCAACCACCACTGTGTTAACCGCGCCAACTTCACGCGCGGCTTCGTCAATCCAATCAAGCTGAGCAAGAACTTCAGTCTTGTGCGGCGCGGTGATGCTCAACCCGCGCAGGAGCCAATCGATCTCGCGTGTGCGCGGGTGGACCATTTGTTTGAAAAATGCTTTGAGATCGCGAACCTCAAAAGGAATGTAAACAGCATCGGTTTGCGAACTTGCAAACGCGGCATTATGAATCTGCGGAGAGATGGAATGGCCAACCGGGCGGCCGACCAAACCGGTGATAACTGTTTCGCTGCTAATCTTCTCAACTCGATAAATGCTGGTTAATTCCTCAATGCTGATTTGTCCCGCCGCCGTAGCGCGCCGGTCCGCTAGTGATGCGTAAGTTAAGAAAGCGCCGTGCGCCGGTCCAAGAATTCGAGTCGCTACGCCGGCGGCTCCCATGCCGATCGCGATGATTTCGCGTCCGGCCCGCTTTGCCTGCTCCAGCAAATCAAAGATCTGCAGACAATCCACTGCGTCGTTAGCGCGCACTGCAACTTTCAGCGCCCGCGCGGGAGTTGCCGCCAACCGCTTAAATATTTGGTTAAGCTCCGCCGGTACTTCTACATGATTGTGATACGAGCAAATTACGCGAGACCAATCTACAGAACCCGCTTCACGATTTAGTTGTTCCGCAATATCGAGCTCAAGATCTACAAGCTTTGCAGGCAGTTCCAAGCCTTCGTCGCGCCAAAATCGCAAGCGTGTTTCATAATCGGCGTCACATCTTCCGCCCTCAGCGGCCGCGCGGAAGGTAATGATAGTTGGCTGCGGGCAAGCGGCAAGCAGCGCGCGCAATGGGGCGAGATTCTTCAAGGCGTCCGCTGCCAAGCAATCAAGCCGGATCTCAATCAGACAATCATGTTTGCCGGCGTCGCGCATCGCTCGTGCGACAGATTCGCAGTTGCTTGCGCAAATCGAGATGCAGATGAGTGGGTAGGTTGAAAGCATCAAACAAAACTTAAGGCGATGCCGTTACCGTGTCTCGGATGACAGGGAGCATCGCCCTCCTAAAAAAGAGAGTTTTCCAAACTCGTAATACTATTCGGAAGCTTCGCTTGAAGCGTCGAGGTGTTTGGTGGGAGCCTCGGCGCCGAGGTGCCGAGTCGTTCCTTCTGTGACGCTGGGCGGCGTTGCCATCAGTTCACCAGTGCTGCGGGCTGCAAAGACCTCGACCCGCGGTGACGCCGGCATCGCCGGTTGATTCAAATTCGCTCCGCGCAGCGCTTGCCGCTCTCGCTCCTTGACGCGCACATATTGCGCAACACCGCTACCCATCATTGAAAATGCGGGGATCATCATCCAGAACCACCAGCCTCGGCCCATTGGCGAAAACGAAAGCGCGATCGAAACGAGTAAAAACGCGATGCCCATAAATGCGTTTCTGAACGCGCTCTCCATCGTCCCCTCACGCCCCCTTTTCCTGCCACGCCGGCCAAAATCGAATTGATCGCTTTGCGCCTGCGGCAACTGACCAGTCAGCGCGTGGGGAATGAGACTGATGTTCGCGCCACAAGAGCGGCAATAACTAGCGCCTTCCAGATTTTGCGTTGCACATTTAGGACAAAACATGCTTGCCTCCGATCACTGTCCCGCACTCATAATTGCGCTGCTGAAAACAACTTCATTTCTTTTCCGATCGTTGTCGCAGTGCTTCATAAAGAATTACACCCGCAGCCACGGAAACGTTCAACGATTCTATCCTGCCGCGCACAGGAATACGAACTAACGTGTCGCAACGTTCCCGCACCAGACGATGCAAGCCAGTGCTCTCGTTTCCCAGGAATAACGCGCTTGGCGAGTTCCAGTCCCATTCTGTGTAGTTTAACGACGCATCGCCGGTGGTTCCCACAACCCAGATGTTGAGTTGCTTTAGGCGCTCGATCAATTGAACCAGATTGGTTACACGGGCGACCGCCACATGTTCGAGCG
>DATNOG010000190.1:0-10910 GCA_035601415.1 Pyrinomonadaceae bacterium
GAGTTTGTTCGTGAATACGTTTGGACCGCGGTAAAGGCGAACGCGATCTACGAAGGGGTCTATTTATTGGGCACTTCCCTGGCACGTCCCGTAATCGCCAAACGGCAAATCGAAATCGCACAGAGAGAAGGCGCTGACGCCGTGGCCCACGGCGCCACTGGCAAGGGAAATGATCAGGTGCGTTTCGAACTTACTTATTACGCACTCCAACCGGACATCAAGGTTGTAGCTCCCTGGCGCGAATGGGAGTTCAAAGGCCGCAGCGATCTGATCGCTTATGCCAAGGAACACAACATTCCGGTGACGGCAACGCAGGAAAAGCCCTATTCGACTGATCGCAACTTAATGCACGTCTCCTATGAGGGTGGAATTCTCGAAGATCCCTGGGCCGAGCCGCCTGAAGATATTTTTCAGATGACGCGTTCTCCCGAAGCTGCTTCGTCCGAGGTGGAATACATTGAGCTGGCATTCGAAAAGGGCGAGCCGGTCGCAATCAATAGCCAAAAACTCGGGCCAGTCGCACTGCTCGAAAGTCTAAACAAGCTGGGAGGCGCTCACGGCATTGGCCGCGTCGATTTGGTTGAAAATCGTTTTGTAGGGATGAAGTCGCGCGGCGTCTATGAAACGCCCGGCGTCACCATTCTGGAAGCCGCGCACCGCGCGCTGGAGTCCATCACGCTGGATCGCGAGGTCATGCACCTGCGCGACTCGTTGAGCGTGAAGTTTGCGGAAAGTGTTTACTACGGTTTCTGGTTTTCCCCTGAGTTTCGCTTGCTGCGCAAGTTGATCGATGACACGCAACAGAATGTGAACGGCGATGTTCGTTTGAAACTTTATCGAGGGAACACAATCGTCGTCGGCCGCCGCTCGCCGCATTCGTTGTACGACGAAAGCGTGGCCACGTTTGAAGCAGACACGGTTTACAACCAGCGCGACGCTGAAGGTTTCATCAAACTAAATGCGCTCCGGTTGAGATTGGGAAGCAAGAACTAGATTGATTAAGCCGGAAACTATGAAAACACCCACCGAACAAATCACAGTTATCGAGGTTGATAAGATCGGCTCGGCCACCTCGCCGCTTGGCCTGAACAGGACAATTGCGCTGTGTGCATCATCAGAATCGCCGGTAGCCGGCGATGTCGTTGTAGTGCGCGCTCTAACTGATAGCGCTACCTATAACATGCTCGAGCTGCCGAGCGGCCGCCTCGCCAAGATCAATCCGGGCGACGTGCTCGTCGGCGTGCTCGGTCGACGTCGGGCCTTGAAAGGGTTCATGGGTGACGTGCCTGCGACCGTCTCCGTTGGCGATCAACTTCACCTGCTAAATATGGGCGGCGTGATCGGCAGTTGCACCGGCCATCATTCGGGTTTGAGCGATGCGATCAAGGTCGAGGTGCTTGGTTTTGCATGCGACGAGAATGGCCGCACTCTCAACATCGCCGACGCTGCGTTGCCGGTGCAGACAGATCTAACCGAAACCGCTCCCTTAATAATTATCGCCGGTACCTGCATGAACAGTGGCAAAACTTACGCCGCCACTGAACTGATCAAACAGGCCACGCGAGCTGGTTTGCGCGTTGCAGCCGCAAAACTGTCTGGCATCGCCTGTTTGCGCGATACGCTGAACATGGCGGACCACGGCGCGGTTGCCACCGCTAGTTTTCTAGACTGCGGTTTGCCATCAACTGTCGGTGCGACCGACCTGCCCGCCGTCGCAAAAACAATCATTGCGCGACTTAATGAAAGCAATGCTGACTTGATCGTCATTGAACTCGGTGACGGTTTGCTCGGCGGATATTCCGTCGAAACAGTTTTCGCTGACGCCCAACTGCGCGAAGCAACAGCCGCTATTGTCTTTTGCGCTTCGGATTATGTGGGGGCGTGGGGAGGCATTGAACTCATGCGACGGCGTGGAATCGAAATCGATGTGATTGCTGGTTCCGTGACCGACGCGCAGATGGGCCAGGACTACATCGAGAAAGAGTTTGGCGTGCCTGCGGCTAACGCGCGGCGCGACGGTGCAAGGTTGTTTGAACTGGTGAAGTCCAAAGTCCAACGTCCAATGTCCAAAGTCTGTGTGTAGTTGGTGAAACGGACGATGTTCTGTTCACGGAAAACGTTCGACATTGGACTTTGGACTTTGGACTTTGGACAAAATACGTAACTTGAAGAAATGAAGCTCAAGGTTGGCATCTACGGCGGCTCGGGTTACGGCGGTTCGGAATTGCTGCGCATCCTATTGCTGCATCCGAATGTCGAAATTGTTTTTGTTACTGCCAACGAACAGGCGGGCAAACGTGTTAGCGAAGTTCATCGCAACCTCGCCGGGTTAAGTGACCTCGTTTTCTCTAAGGCGCCTCAAGAAGCATCGGACCTTAATGATATCGATTGCGTTTTTCTGGCACTGCCCCACGGCCAGGCGATGGATGTAGTTCCCAAGCTTCCGGCACACGTAAAAGCGATTGATTTGTCAGGTGATTTTCGGCTTCGTGACCAGGAGGCCTTCGAAAAGCATTATGGCCGTACGCACACGGCCATGTCTGCGCAAGCGGAGTTTGTTTACGGCTTGACGGAAACAAATCGAGACGCAATTAGAAATGCTCGGTTGGCTGCTAATCCCGGTTGCTTTGCGACAGCGACGCTGCTTGGTCTCGCGCCACTTGTCGCGAACGGAATAATCAATGATCGAGTTATTGTAGACGCTAAGACTGGTTCATCGGGTTCCGGCGCCAAGGCCGCAGCCAACACGCATCACCCGCAGCGCATGAATTCGTTTTACGCCTACAAGCCTTTTGCTCATCAACACGTACCTGAGATCGAACAGGAGCTGCGCGCGGTTGGCGATTGGACCAGCGAACTGGTTTTCATGTCCCACTCGCTGCCGGTAGCTCGCGGCATATTCGCGTCAATCTATGTCGAAACTAAAGCCGAACTAAATGAGCAACAATTGCGCGGGATGTTTGCCGAGTTCTATCGCGATTCATTTTTTATTCGGCTGGTAGACGGCTCACCCGATATTAACTGGGTGAAAACAACAAATTTTTGCGACCTTGGCTTTGCAGTCCGGGGACGAAACGTCGTTGTGTTTTCGGCGATCGACAATCTGGTGAAAGGCGCCGCTGGTCAGGCGGTTCAAAATATGAATTTGATGTTTGGCCTCGACGAGAAAATTGGACTGATGTTGGTGGGCACGAATCCATGAGTGAGCACGAATTCAAAGTGGCGGCAATCAAACCGGAAATCACGCTTGCCGATCTGGAAAAGGTCGACATCAGGATCGGCACGATCCTGTCTATTGAGGACGTGGCCGGTTCTGACAAATTATTGCAGCTCACGGTCAGCTTTGGCGATCATCAGCGCAGTATTCTGGCGGGAATGAAACAGGAGCGAGCAGACCCGAAAGAGATCGAAGGCAAGCAGGCGCTGTTCGTGGTTAACCTGACGCAGCGAAAAATGATGGGCCAGTTTTCCGAAGGGATGCTGTTCGACATCGGCTTTGCCGACGGCATCACGCCATGCCTGGCAGTGCCCGAACAACCAGTGCCGGATGGAGCGCGAGCAGGATGAGCACAGTGAAAGCTTCCCAAAGCGATATTGTCGCCAGCGAAGATCAATTTCAACTGGCGACTTACAAGAAGATGCCCATCGTCGCCGAGCGCGGCGCAGGTGTTTGGATCTATACGACTGACGGCGATAGGTATCTCGACTTGTACGGTGGCCACGCTGTTGCGGGCACCGGCCACTGTCATCCACGCGTGGTGGCCGCGATTCGCGAACAATCCGAACGGTTGTTGTTCTATTCGAACCTCGTCTACTCGGAAGCGCGCGCGCGCGCCGCGGCAAAGTTGGCTTCAATCGCCCCCGCGCTACTGAATAAAGTTTTCTTTTGTAATTCCGGCACGGAAGCGAACGAGAATGCGATGCGCATGGCGCGCCTGAAAACCGGCCGCGAAAGTGTCATCACCTTTTCGGGTGGCTTTCACGGACGCACAGCCGACTCGATCAGTGCGACTTTCCTGGGAAAATATCGCGAAATCGGAAAGCCGAATGTGCCGGGCCATTTGCAGGCTGAATTTGGCGATATTGAATCTGTGCGCGCGTTGGCGGATGAGACAGTGGCCGCGATCATGCTTGAGCCGATTCAGTCGATGGCGGGCGTGCGTGTGGCCCAGCAACAGTTTTATCGAGAGCTGCGCAGCCTGTGCGATGCGCACGGCGTTGTTTTGATCTACGACGAGGTTCAGACAGGCATCGGACGCACCGGCGAATGGTTTTTTGCCGGCAGCGAAGCTGGCGCGGGCGTTGTGCCGGACATTATCACGCTGGCAAAGTCGCTGGGCAGCGGCATTCCGGTTGGCGCTTGTCTTGTTAATGAACAAGTCGCGGCACAGATTAAAGAAAACGATCTCGGCACAACTTTTGGCGGCGGCATGATTGCGATGGCCGCCGTAAACGCCACGCTGGAAGCAATTGAAAACGATGGGCTGCTCGAAAATGTTAAGACGGTTGAAGCGTATTTGCGCGCGCGGCTCAAGGAAGTTGAGCAGGTCGTGAACGTTCGTGGCAAAGGGTTTCTGCTGGGGATCGAATTCGGCAGTAACGCAAAGCCGATCCATGAAGCACTGCTCGAGCGCAGGATCATTACCGGGACCTCGAGCGATGCGAAGGTGCTGCGCTTGTTGGCGCCGCTCTGTCTAAACCTTGAGCAGGTTGATCTATTTGTCGAAACGCTTAGAGAAATATTTGGCCGCGGATGAACGCGGATCGACGCGGATCTGAACAACAAGACGGTAATTTACTGGACTGTTCATCTATTTCTTGATTTCCGATTCGCGTTTATCCGCGAAGTCCGCGGCCAATTTCTTATGCATTTTCCGAACACCACTCCCTTCACGCTTGGCGAACTCAGCCGACTAATTAATTCGGCGCTGAGGTTTAAACAAGGCGAAGATCAATCCAAACCGCTCGCCGGCGAGACGGTGGCGCTAGTGTTCTTCAATCCGAGTTTGCGCACACGCGCCTCGATGCAAGTCGGGATTCATGAATTAGGCGGTCATGCAGTAGTTCTCGAACCAGGCGGCACAAGCTGGACGCTGGAGCATCGCGAAGGGGTGGTGATGGATGGCGATAAGACGGAGCACGTCGCCGAGTTCGTGCGCGTGCTCGGTCGCTATTGCGCTGGTATAGGCATGCGAACGTTTGCCGCTCTAAAGAACTGGGATGAAGAGCGAACTGATCCGATCTTGAACGCGTTCGCGAAGTATTCCGAAGTGCCGATCATCAATCTCGAATCAGCCATGCATCATCCATGTCAGGCGCTGGCCGACATGATGACCATTCAAGAGAAGTTGGGCGAAGCGCGCAAGCGCGTCGTATTGACGTGGGCGTGGCATCCAAAGCCATTGCCGATGGCGGTGCCGAATAGCTTTGCGCTGGCCGCCGCACAAATGGGCCACGATCTCGTCATCGCGCATCCGGTGGGTTACGAGCTCGACGAAGAGTTGATCGAAACTGTCACGCAGCGTGCCGAAGCAGCCGGCGGCGGCGTCCAGGTAACAAAGAACATCGATGCGGCATTTGACGGCGCTGAAGTTATCTATGCGAAGAGTTGGGGTGCGAAACAGTTTTACGGAACTCCTGAAAAGGACATTGCGGAACGCGCGCAGTACCGTGAGAAGTGGATTGTCGATGAGCAGAAGATGTCGCGCACGAATGATGCGATCTTCATGCACTGTTTGCCGGTGAGGCGCAACGTGATAGTTACTGACGGCGTGATTGATTCGACGGCGTCGGTAGTAATCGATGAAGCGGAAAACCGGCTGCACGTGCAGAAAGCAATCATGGCTAGCCTGTTGGGGAAGGAAGATTAGCCGCGGATGAACGCAGATGAACGCGGATATGAGCAGACACGTTCGACCTGTCTGTTGATTTGTTTCTTTTTTCTGATCCGCGCGCATCCGCGTTAATCCGCGGCTTTAAAAAATGATTAGTACAAACCAAGTCGGCGACCAATTGCGGCTCGATCTATTGCGCGAGGCGCTGCCCTACATTCAGCGCTTTAAGGGCCAGACCTTTGTTGTGAAACTTTCGGGCAAAGCGACGGAAGATCATAACAACCTCAGCTCATTAGCCGAGGAGCTGGCATTGCTGCATCAGGTCGGCATACGGATCTGCGTGGTGCACGGTGGCGGCAAACAGTTATCTGACCTTGCGTCAAGACTCGGAATTGAACAAACGATTATCGAAGGCCGGCGCGTGACGGATGACGCAACGCTGGAAATGGCGAAGATGATTTTCGCCGGCAAGATCAACACCGACATCCTCGCCGCTTTGCGTAATCGCAGCATCGAGGCGGTGGGACTTTCCGGTGTTGATGGAAATATCGTGCACGCGGAACGGCGCCCGCCGAAAGAAGTTTTGAATCGCGAGACCGGCGAACGTTCGCAGGTGGATTACGGTCACGTCGGCGACGTGGTTGAAATTAAGTCCCGGTTGCTCTCCGTGCTGTTGAACGAAGGTTATTTGCCCGTTATTTCATCACTCGGCGCGGATAGCGAAGGCACCGTCTTCAATATCAACGCCGACACGATCGCCGCGGAAATCGCCGTACAGTTAAAAGCTGAGAAATTGATTTTACTTTCCGATGTTGATGGTATTTATCTGCGGCCCGGTGAGCCGGAAACAAAGCTCTCTCGTCTTACTGCGGCTGAAGCTGACGCTATGATCAGCGACGGCACAGCAACCGGCGGCATGATACCGAAGCTGCAAAGCATCACTGCGTTGCTCAGTCGCGGCGTTCACAGCGCACACATCCTCAGCGGCACCGCGCGCAATGCTCTGCTCTCAGAAATCTTCACCGACAGCGGCACCGGCACAATGATCGTGGCGTGACAATCAAAGCGGCTCACCCATGCAAGCAGCCGCGTGAGGTGCTGATCCCTATCACCCACAATTGGTTTGACAGCTATTTCGGTCAAACTTTAGAATCGCCTTGCTATTGTTCCAACTCCCACGCCAAGGTAACGAAAGAGATGCCTCACGTGAAAACTACAAATAATACTGTAAGAATTGTGCTTAAGATTTCTTTAACAGCGGCTCTGCTGCTCTTGCTGTTGGTACTGCCGTCAACTCTCGTGCATGCCGGCGATGCTGAGTATTTCGGAAGCCTTGACGGTCAACTCGTGCCCAATACGGATGGCCTTGATCAAATAATCTTTAGGCCGCTGCGCGATCCATCCAAAGTAAAATTTGCGACACCACTTGAAACCGGCGCCAACATCACCGCCGGACGCCTCTACGATCCGATTCGCGATAAGTCCGCAATACTGGCGCTACTGGTCGAGCCTGAAGACGCATCACCGATTCTCTACGCCGACATTGATCTCGACGGCACGATGGCCGACAGCGAAAAGTTTCCTCTTGTTCACGACGAGGAAGGTAATCCCCACATCTTCCAGGCGACCATCGAACTCCCATTTAAGAATGCGCTGTTCAAGAGCTTTCCGATATTCGTTCAGTACTTCAAGGGCGTGCAATGGGACGAATTGAAAGAAGGCGAGACTTTGCTGTTGCAGTCGAAAGAAGCTTTCGCCAAAGGGAAGGTCGATCTAAAAGGAAAACCGACGCTGGTTGAGTACGGCTTCAACGCACAGTCAAAGAAGATTACGGTCAGTAATGGGTGGCTGGGTGTCGACAGCGATGGCGATGGCAGCATTGACCTTGACCACTTTTCTCCCGAAGCGGCCGAGGCGCATGAAGAGACTGTCGTCTTTCGGGTCGGCAACCAGTATTTTTCCACCAAGAAGGTTGATCTTGAAAAGAACCAGATCGTGATGCGCGAACATCCGGCGTCTGATTATAAGTGTGTGGAGCTTGTGCTCGGCGCGGAACTCCCAGACTTCACCTTCTCCGACTTTGACGGGAAGAAGAGAAGGCTTTCCGAATTTCGCGGTAAATATGTACTGATAGATTTTTGGGCGATGTGGTGTGGGCCTTGCCGTCGTGAGCTACCGTATCAAAAGGCGGCTTATTCACGCTTTCAAGCGCGTGGCTTCGAGATTCTGGGAATGGACAACGATCCGGATTATTTCCAGATTAAGCCGTGGCTGCGGAAGAATGGTTTGGTCTGGACACAGGCCACGAACGACAGCATAGACCAACTTGAAAAGCGCTATCGCATTCACTCGTTTCCTACCACGCTGCTGATCGACCCCGACGCGAAGATTATTTCCCTCGGACAAACGAAGAAGAAACAACCAGGTCTACGCGGGCAAGCCCTGTTGAAGTCTCTCGATGAGTTACTTCCGCCTTGAGCAATCAGAATGGTTGTCATCGCGAAGAGGGCGGTGGCGGCGCGGTGAACTGCGCGAGATCACTCAAGCCAAGGCTTTGTTCAATCTCTGCCATCTGTTTCAGTGCGTTCTCAAAACCATCCTCGCCAAATTGTTGGTGCTCGATTTCCTCAAACTTGTCGTTCATTTCATCGAGTTGTTCTGCATTTTGTGTTTCTTTCCACGCGGGGAAGACGACCGTGTCCTCGATAGCTGCGTGATGCTCATACATGCGGACCAAAGACTCCAGCGCTGTGGCAAAAGCCTTCACGTTGGCGCCTGCGATTTTCGATCCGGCTGTCGCCGCCAGGATAAAGTCAGTTATCTCGCGGCCGCGCTGGTGC
Organism: Pyrinomonadaceae bacterium; assembly: GCA_035601415.1. Lineage (GTDB taxonomy): Bacteria > Acidobacteriota > Blastocatellia > Pyrinomonadales > Pyrinomonadaceae > PSRF01. The sequence goes on from DATNOG010000190.1 coordinate 8,675, forward strand.
TGGGCAATCAAGACATCCGCGTAGGCAGCGGCGGCTCCGCCGGCTTTTTTCACCGCCGGAAAAATGTAGGCTTCTTCGAGTTTCTTTTCGTGATACTCCTCGCCAAAAGCGCGAAACAGTTGGGCATTTTTTTGCAGTGGTTCAGATGGAATCGTCGAAGTATTGCGTAACTTGCTTGCGGTTTCCTGATAGACAAGCAACGCCCGGCGCAGTACGCCGTGTTCGCGCATCAAGTCTTCCGTGGCTGTTACTTCGGGCTCAGTATCTTTGGTATCACTGCCCGCTTTTGTAGGCTGAGATGTTTCGACTCGATTGCAGCCGAGCAAAATCACTCCGGCACTGAGGCTCGACACACCCACCAGCCACTCCCTCCGTGTTGCGTTCATTGGCCGTACCTCCGCTTGAAAAGTTTCAAGCAGAATACCACGGCCCATGACGAGTTCCATGATTTCCAATCTTTGATCTTGCTTAAGGCCGGACGTAAACTAAATACTTCTCGACTCAATATTTTTGGAGATTAGTCAGGGCACAGCTCGCAACGAAGATGGACAACGAAGCAATCGCGCGTCGCTTTTACCGCCTCGCTGGGTTGATGGAGATACGCGGCGACGATCCGTTTCGCCTGCGTTCCTATCGCAACGCGGCCGAGGCGATCGAAACCTGGCCCACGCCCCTGAAACAGATCGCAAAAGACGAAGGCATCGCCGGCTTGCAATCGATTCCCGGAGTAGGAAAAGCAATTGCCGGCAAGATCATCGAGCTGCTCGAACGCGGAACGTTCGACGCCTGGGAAAGGATAACGGTGGAAACACCGGAAACCGTTCTTGATCTATTAGAGCTTCCAGGAGTTGGCCCAAAGACCGCTGCCTTGCTACACCAGAAATTCAAAGTCTCGTCGCTTGCTGAGTTGAAGAAATTTGTTGCCGGCGGCGGGCTGGATATGGTTGATGGCATTGGCCCGAAGACCGCAGAAAGAATTAAGGAGAGTTTGGAACTCTTATGAAAAAAATCAAACGTCGCGACTTTATGCGCACGACTGGGGCCGCCGGCCTAACGTTGGCGGCTGCGAATTCGACGGTGCGCGGCTTCCCTAACATTTTGCAAAACAGTATCAAGCCGCTGGTCATCGCTTCCTCAAACGGCAACAAGTTCAAGAATGGAGGCGACGTGACCGCGGTGCAGAAAGCCTTAACAATGATCACCCAGGGCGCCGACGTCCTTGATGCTGTCATTGCCGGAGTGAACATCGTCGAACTCGATCCGCTGGACGACAGTGTTGGCTATGGCGGACTGCCCAACGCGGATGGCGTAGTGCAGCTTGACGCTTGTTGCATGCATGGTCCAAAGAAACGCGCCGGCGGCGTGGCAGCGCTCGAAGGTGTGCGCACGCCCTCGCTGGTTGCCAAAGCGGTCATGGAGAACACCGATCATCACCTGCTGGTGGGCAAAGGCGCGCAGGAGTTTGCTCGTAACATGGGCTTCAAGATCGAAGACGATTTGAACACGGACAACTCGCGTCGTAAGTGGTTGGACTGGAAACAAAAGATCGATCCCGAACATTATCTCGATCCAAAGAAACGAGCCGAAGCCGGGCGGCGCGCGGTTTTGCAGATGTTTGCGGAAGGCCGAATCCGGGAAGAAAATCTTCATGGAACTATTAACTGCAACGGGATTAACTCGAAGGGTGAAATTTGCGGTGTCGTTACCACCAGCGGCTTGTCATGGAAGATGCCCGGCCGTGTTGGCGACTCTTCCATTCTCGGCGCCGGGCTTTATGTTGACGGAGAAGTTGGCGCTGTAGGATCAACCGGACGCGGTGAAGCTAACCTCTACGGACTTTGCTCGTTTCTGATTGTCGAAGAGATGCGTCGCGGTCGTCATCCGAAAGATGCCGGGATGGAAGCGCTCAGAAGAATCAAAGCAAACACCTACGAAAAGCGTTTGCTCAAGCACGACGGCAATCCAAATTTTTACGTGCGGTTTTATATTCTGAACGCGCGTGGAGAATATGCGGGCGTGGCCATGTATGACCTCAATGACAATGGAACGAAAGCCACGTATGCAATCTGTAACGAGAATGGACCTCAGAACTTGCCATTCGACGCGCTGCTGCAAGGCAAGCACACTGAGTAATAACTCGGAAGTAGTTGCTAGCGGATGACGGGTGCCACAGAGCCACTGCTGGCAGCCATTCGTCTCGCTTCAGTCTGACGTTTGCAGATGACGAGCGTGATGT
>DATNOG010000191.1:0-12397 GCA_035601415.1 Pyrinomonadaceae bacterium
GGCCAGACCACAATTCTCACTGGCATCAATGTTCCCCAATTGCTCGGCTATCACAAGCAGGGATTTCCAAACTCCGCCATGCTTGAGATCCTGCGCGATCATTCGATCTTCTTGCAATTGACGCGCGCCGGCGTTGCTCCAATCACCTTTGCGAATACTTATACGCAGCGCTTTTTTGACGAACGCCCGCGCTGGGTGTCGGCCACCACGGCGGCAATGGAGGCGGCCGCTGTTCCCTTTCGCCAGGTCGCCGACCTTAAAGCAGGTCACGCCGTCTTTCATGACTTTACTAATCAGTTGTTAATCGAACGCGGTGAAGACGTCGAACCACGCAGCGCTGAACAAGCAGCGCAAGTTCTCGCGTCACTGACGAGCGAGCACAAGTTTACGTTGTATGAATATTTTATTACCGACAAGATTGGGCACAAACAGGATGGGCAACTGGCGAGAACTACTCTGCAAAACCTCGCGCGGCTAATCAGAGAACTATTGGTTCGCATTGATTTGAATAGGACATCCGTTATACTCACCAGCGACCACGGCAACATCGAAGATCTTTCGTCACGCAATCACACGCTGAACGCAGTGCCTACGATTGTGTGGGGCGCGAACAGATTTCATATTGCAAGGCAGATAAAAACGCTCGCCGATATCACGCCGGCAATCCTGCAAACATTGACGAAGAAGACCGCGAGCCACAAATGACTTCTCATTTATTGTCCCATTCGGCTGCGGCTGATAGGCGGCATAACAAGAACAATCCGCGCGAAGTCTTTGGTTGGAAGATATACGACTGGGCCAACTCAGCTTTTTCCACCACCATCGTAGGCGCCCTTTTCGGTCCTTACCTAACCGAGATAACTCAGCAAGTGGTTGGCGAGAATGGCATCGTCGTAAATCTTGGGCCGGTGGGCGCGATCACTTCAAAATCTTTTTTCCCTACCTGCGTTTCCGTTGCTGTCTTTCTTCAGATATTCCTGTTGCCGACGCTTGGCGCGGTGGCCGACTATTCGAACTTGAAAAAGAAGATGATGGCGCTGTTTTGCTACATCGGCGTCGCTGCCACGTGTCTGATGTTCTTCGTCGTCGGCAGGCTCTATTTGCTGGGTGGCCTTTTGTTTATCATCGCCAATCTGAGCTTTGGCGCTACGATTGTTTTCTACAACGGCTTTCTCAACGATATTACAACTGAAGATCAGCGCGACAAGGTGTCGAGCCGCGGCTTTGCATACGGCTATCTCGGCGGCGGCGTACTGCTGGCGCTCAATTTTCTATTGGTGAAAAGCGCAGGCCGGCTCGGCCTTGATCCTTACATGGCCGTGCGACTCTCGCTGTTGTCTGCCGGCGTTTGGTGGGGCGGCTTTGCGCTCATCACGTTTGGCACTCTCAAAACGCGCGCGACAGAAAAAGCTTTGCCGCCTGGGAAAACTTATCTGACGGTGGGATTCTCAGAGCTGGGCCGCACGTTTCGCGAGTTAGCGCGCTTGCGCCACACGCTGAAATACCTGATTGGCTATTTGTTTTTCAACGATGGTATTCAAACAGTAATTAGTATGGCTTCTGTTTTTCTTGCGCAGGAACTCTTCGTGGCGCGCGGTTTGAAGACGGACCAGTCGTTTCTACTCCTGATCTTTCTGATGGTGCAGTTTGTCGCTATCTTTGGCGCACTGCTCTTTGAGCGAATCGCGTATTTGATTGGCACGAAGAGTGCGATTCTGATCTCGTTGGTGTTATGGGCGGGCGTAGTCATTTATGGCTATGGTTTCCTGCACACAACGTCTCAAGCATGGATCATGGCCGTGTTCATAGCCATCGTGCTGGGCGGGTCGCAAGCACTTTCGCGGTCGTTGTTTTCCCGCATGATTCCGGCAGGTAGAGAGGCCTCGTTTTTCGGGATTTATGAAGTTTCCGAGCGCGGCACCTCGTGGCTGGGACCGCTTACTTTCGGTGCCGTGGTAGCGGCAACGAATTCTTACCGGCAGGCGCTGCTCTCGCTAATAATCTTTTTCATCGTTGGCATCATCGTTCTTTATCTTACCGACACAAACAAGGCTATTCATGAAGCGGGAAATCTGCTGCCGGAAGAGGCGGCGAGTGTCACGGAAATCGGCTGAAGGATTTTTGGAACTGCCCGGGGTTCAAATGTAATTATCCTGCTAATTTCTTCTCACGCCGATCGGATTTCTTCTCCATACACTCGCGCGAGCAATAGACTGAGCCACCGGTCTTGCTTCCAATAGCGCGCTCGGCCGGCACCCACGTTCCGCACGCGACGCAGCGCACCAACCTCTTGTCAGTTCCACCGACCTCGCCGCTCGCAGTATTCGCAGTGAACCCGGAATCGGTCATGGTCCGGGCGGCAGTCAGTATCTTTTTCAGGGCCTGCAGGTGGGGGTAAACGCGCGAATAGAGCAGCAGAAGCAGCAGCGCGAGAAGAGCAACGATTACAAGAAACTTCAAGAGAGTTACCGAACTGTTTGCTTAACTGCGATCGTCGCTTGATTTGCCACGAGTGTATTCGATGTCAACATTGCGACGACGAGGCGCGGGATCGGTTGTGCGGCGGCGTGGCGTCGATTCGCGATTGCGTCGATCAACGCTGCCGGCTGGCAGTCCCTTGCCGTGCACCGCTTCTTCAAGGATGCGCGTAATCTCCTGCGAAAGAGTTCTATGTTCAGCCGCCGCACGCCGCCGTAAAGATTCCTTCAAATGGTTGGGGACATATGCCCCGATGAATACTCCTTTACGATTCGCCATCTATCGCAGCCTCTCTTTCGAAAATTGGTGAAGCGCCGGAATGCGTAGCGCCAAGCGAAGTAGAACAGGTCTATAAGCCGAATTCTGTGCTCCGATTTGAGATCTCAAATCGGAGTGGCGATCATTCATCTAGCCCAACTGTTGCCAGTCGGATCAAGCGATCTACCCGGAGGTCGTAGCGATTTTGCAACCACTTTGGGCGGGCAGCCCTTTTGACGCCTCCCTATTTGATCTTGCACCGCGAGGAGTTTGCCTGGCCGCGTCTGTCGCCAAACGCGCCGGTGCGCTCTTACTTTAAGCCCCGGGGGCCGCACCATTTCACCCATCACCCACTGTTGAGATCTCAAATCTCAGATCTGAAATTTCAAACGGTGGGCTGGTTTGCTTTCTGTTGCACTTGTCGTCGTCCGATCAATCCCAGATTGCAAATCTCAAATTCCAGGGAAGCCCCGGCCAACGTCAACCTGAAACGTTCCCCGATTGGCAAAGATGTGAAATCTGTAATCTGAGATTTATCAGACGCCCCGCCGTTAGCGGGCTCGCTGCCCTTTAGTGTTCGGACTTTCCTCTCCTGATTCTGGCTCAAGCGCAATCTAGGATCTGAAATCTGGCGATGAGTTTTGAATCAGCAGCGACCGCCCGACCTGTTCACTTGCAAGGCTTTTGCAGTATATCAAAGCAATGTTCAACAGGTACAGCGTCGTTGACAGGCAGTTAAATTCTGCCAGACGAGGTTAACCAAAATACTTAAAGCCAACGCGCAACCCATTCAGCCAATGCTGCGACACGGTCAGAGCCAGCGCCAATGAGACGGCCGTGTGCGAGAGAGCCAGGGCATACAAGTTAGACGCGCGCTGGTAAACAAATGCCCATACCGCTCCCGCCGCCAGCGTCAGGAGCGCGAGCGTCGGACTTGGCAAATGAAGAATGCTAAAAGCGATTGCGACCAGGGCGATGCTTTTCCACCCCGCGCCCAGCGCCATTTGCGCTCTACGATTGATAAACCCATTCAGTGCGTATTGTTGAAAGAGCGCCCACAAAGGCAGGGCAGCAAATCGCCAGCGCCACGGCGCGCCAAACGAACCATGGCTCGTGGACCATCCAAAGGTAATAATTAGAAACACAGCAAGCAACGTAGGAAGTAAAAGCAAACGGCAGGATGTTAGAAAATTGTCGGTACGCAGCCCGAGGTCGCGTGAGGTTTCGCCCCGCTCTCGATGCGAGAACGACATCAAGGCAAGCGCCAGCGTGATGGGTATGGCCATCACCAGCTTGCTGCGTCCGACAAAAACCAGCACGGCCCATTCTGCAATTAAGCAGGACGTGATTACCGACGCAATCTCCCATAAGGGGAGCGATCTGGCTACGCCCGCCGGAAGTCTTTCAAGTGAAGTTTGAGTCTCGCTGGGGATCATTTGTCTCTGCCTTTGGCAGCAGCTAGCGGTTGAAGTTTGCCATCGGTTCCCACGATGAATGGCAGTGGCGTGCCCAACAGTTGTAATGATTTTCGCGTGGCGTTGCCGCTATTCCGCAAGGCGTACACGCGCGCTTCATGTGGGCCGGCGTTGAGTGAGTTAGTAATGAAACTGTAACCATGCCACTCGTCCAACGCCCAGCCCGCAGCAGAAACGTCGGGACGCGATCGATTCGCCACAACCGTCCCGAAAAACTTGCCGTCAATAAAAAGTTGAACCTCAACTCGTTCCCAGGGCGAGCCGTTATCGACCGCCCAACCCGCAATGCCGTCGTCGGTTACTTCTCCCCAACCATGAAAATAGGGCGGCAGCACGCTAAGAAACGCGATGACCGCCAGCGAGGCAACAAAAAGCGTTTCCAATATCGATTTTCCAATTAAGACGTGGACCAGGTTTGTCGAGGGCAGCTTCATTGCGTGACGTTGATTGCCAGTATTATAAACGGAGTTAGCGCAAAGACCGCGCTGATACGAACATGGACACGAAAAAAGGGCAACCCCGATTCGTCGGGGCTGCCCTTCGCTTCAAATTTCTGAGAAGGATTTTAGTTGGCGGCAAGTTCGATGCGATCGTCTTTTTGCAAAAGCGGATCGGCAAGCTTGCCATCCTGGATTTTTCTCAGGTTGAATTCCTCAGTAACCAAGCGACCGTCAGTTCCTTGCCGGGAAACTCGAACTCGCTCGCCGGCGCCGTTTGTCGCGCCACCCCCTGCAAGGATGGCCTGTGTCAATGTCAGGCCCGAATGATAGGGCTTCTGTCCTGGAAGTTTTACTTCGCCAGCCACAAAAAAGAATTCCGTTGATCCTGGAGCCGGGCCTAATACTTTAATCACGTCACCCGGCAAAATCAGCGTCGCGGACAGATTTGGATCTTTGAGGTCGATGGCGATTGTATTGCTTGAGCGTGTGATGGTAACGCGCGCTGCATCCGGAAGTACTAGCGATTCCGCAAGCAAGGCGTAAAGTGGAACTGCTTCCCGGCGCAACGTCTTAGTACCCGGGGCCGCTATGAAACCACTGATCGTCACGGTATGACTGGCATAGTCGCGAACGTTTACGACGACCGCGGGATCTTCAAAAAGCTTTATTTTCTTTCGCAGCATCGTCGCGATTTCCGACGTCGTCATGCCGGTTACCTGCAGGGAACTACCTGCTAAAGGATATTCCAACATGCCTCCGCTGAGCACCGTAAACAGTGTCGAGACCTGACCGGGATTATCGTTGAGTTGTATATCAAGTACATCACTCACACCCACGCGATAGATCTGACTCGAAACAGGAGAAGTCGCCGCGTTGGCGATTAAATTGTTGCCGAGCACAGGGCCAATTTTCTTTGTTACGGCTTTTGGATCGCTGATGGCGGCATTGGCGCTGGTCGCTACGCTTCTGACTCGTGCGTTATCGGCGGCAGAAACTTCCGCAGGCAATGATTCCAGGCGCGCGCGATTCTTGAAATTCGCTTTGGCGTGGGCTTGAAAACTTTGCTGGTTAGCACTCGAAGTGTTAGTTAGTGGGTCTTTCTGAGTTTGATTGATGACGCGCGCGCGTGTGGCCTTCGTTGTGTCCGGCGTCGCACTCGGCTTAGTTATTACCGATTTAGAAACAGGCGCATTAGCAGCCGAGATGGCTGGATTTACCTGGGCCGAAGCTGCGACCGCCAACGTGACACTCAGGACTAAAGCCGCAAATATTGAGTTTTTCATATTCCTCCCGAACTGTTCGAACCATCGATTTTTGGCGGGCGTGGGGCACCTCGCTCGCCGAAACCATGCTCCTGTAAGAGTAAAGGCCCAAACATCGCGATTTCTCAGATTCGGGAGGAAATATTACTGACAGAATTCCGCAGAACTTTGAGGGCAGCAGGTTCATTCGTGGGGACGCGGCTTTGGCAAGCTGGAAGCTGGAAACAGATGCGGCCAGCGGCTGGCCAGACGTTCGTGAACAAGATTCTCAACTTCATCCGCGCTTTCGCATTGCAGGCTTTCTTCTACGATCGCTCGGGCCGAGACTGAGTCGATTGCGGCAAGCGTCCGGCGCACCCGAGGCATCGCGGACGGAGTCATACTTAAATCGGTGGCGCCAAGTCCAATCAGCAATACGGCATACGCCGGAGTCGAAGCCATTTCGCCGCAAACAATTGCTGGAATCCCGGCCCGCCGTGCGGCTTTGAGGCTGCGATTAATTCCTTCAAGCACCGCGGGGTGCAGCGTGCGAAACCAATCGGCTACTTCGTCGTTGCCGCGATCAACCGCCAGTGTGTACTGGACCAGATCATTTGTTCCGAGTTCGAAGAAGTCTACACAGGCAGCAATTTTCTCAGCCATCATAACGGCTGCGGGTACTTCAATCATGGCGCCGATGGGAACGTCGCCGTAGGGTTGTTTATCGCTCGCGAGTTTTGCGATCTCTTCAGCAACCATCGTCTTCGCACGCTTGACTTCATTTACATCGGTCACCATCGGCAAAACGATTTTCAGGTCGCCACTGGCGGCCGCCAACAAAATGGCGCGCAACTGTCGCCGCATGACGCTGTCGTTGCGCAGCCCAAACCGTATGGCGCGCAATCCTAAAGCAGGATTCTTCTCCGGCTGCCGAAAATGCGAACGCGTGTTCTCGCCACCTAAATCAAACAAGCGAATAATCGCGCCGTCTGCGCCTGCCAGGCGGGCCACGGCCTCGTAAGCGACGCGCTGTTCTTCCACTGACACCGTCAGTCCATTCCGCGCCAGCAGAAACTCCGAGCGGTAAAGTCCGATACCGCTGGCGCCGTATTTTTCAACGCCCTCGAATTCCGACGGCAGTTCGATGTTGGCGCGCAGCCTGATCTCCACTCCGTCCTGAGTTCGTAGCGCACCACGATCTTCCGGCGAAGGAACTCCGCGACGCGTTGAACCTTGCTCGGTCTGCTTTCGATATTCAGCAAGAGTTTGCATTGAAGGATGAAGAATTACTTCGTTGCGGTTGGAATCGACGATGATCTTATCGCCTGTTTTGGTGCGGCGATAAAAATCTTTTAGTCCTACCACCGCCGGCAGGCCAATGCCTCGCGCCAGAATCGCTGTGTGAGAGGTCCAACCGCCGCTATCAGTGGCCAGAGCCCGCGCGTGTGTTAGATCTAACTCAGCCAGGGCCGAAGGCAGCAGGTCGCGCGAAACGATCACAGCGTCTTCTGCGAGCTGCAGATCCTCTGGTCGCGCGCCGCTAAGTGCCGCCAACAGGCGTTGCATAACGTCCTCAATGTCAGAGCCGCGTTCGCGTAGGTAATCGTCCTTGATCTCGGAATAAAGCGCGGTGAGCCGATCACCTACGACCTTGATGGCCCACTCCGCATTGACGTGCTCGGCCCTTATGTATTCCGCGATGTCACCAAGCAGCTTTTCGTCCTCGAGCAGCAGCACGTGAGCATCGAAGATGTACGCATGTTCTTTCGCTAGTCGTCCTTCAGTCTGATCGCGAATCGTCCGCAGCTTTTCGCTCGCTGCCGCTGCCGCCTGGCGAAAGCGTTGTTGTTCCTTTTCCAAATCCTCCGTGCTTACGCTCCAACGTGAGACTTGGGCAGTGCCATCAACCATGCGCAGGACCTGGCCAATGACAACGCCTTCGGAAACGCCAAGGCCTTTGCAGCGAATCTCCCGCGGTTGTTCTTTCATTACTACGCTTCCACTTCTCTTTCACCAAAACTCTCAGCAAACAACTGATCGAGGGCGGCCATGGCCGTCTCTTCGTCAACTCCTTCAACACTCGCTTCCAGTTCAGTGCCCGCAGTTGCTGCCAACATCAACACGCTCAAGATTGATTTTGCATCGGCAGTGGGACCGCCGTCGATGCGCCGCAAGCTGACTTTGCTGCGAAAGGTGGTCGTCAGGCGCACTAGTTTTGCGGCCGCGCGCGCGTGCAGTCCCAGTCGCGCTTTTACCAGAAGTTTGCGCTCTATCATTTCCTTGCTTCTGACATTAGTTTTTTGCGGGAGGGGCAAGCAAATCGCCGGCGAGGTAGATTCCCTGCCGCCCGAGCTCGGAAACGCGTCGCGCGGTCTCAATGAGTGAACCACTACCTTCCTGGCTGGCAAGCTTGATAACCATCGGCAGGTTTACTCCGGTAACTACTTCAATGTTGCCATCCTCGAGAAACATGGAGGCGATGTTGGTGGGCGTGCCGCCAAACATGTCAGTGAGCAACAGAACACCTGCGCCTTGCGAAACACGCGTGATGGCGCGCTGCACTTCGTCGCGGGCAGCATCCACGTCGTCGTGCCAACCAATGGAAACAGCGGTGATGAAGGATATTGGGCCGATGATCATCTCCGCGGCAGCCAACAACTCGCCTGCCAAATGGCCGTGCGTAACAATCACGCCGGCAACTCTGCGGTTGCTGTCTGATTTTTCAGGTTGGTCCGGTTTGCTGCTCATGTTTTTTTCCTATTCACGACCAGTTGTAGCATTCAAGCTTTTGGCCCATCCGGCTGGGAATCTGAAAACACAGTTAACGTTGCCGGTTTACTTTTTTCACATCACGGTGGACCACGCGAGCATCAAAACCCGAACGCCGCAGTTGACGACCCAATGCGTTGGCGATCATCACTGAGCGGTGCCGCCCTCCGGTGCAACCAATACCAACGGTTACGTATGCTTTACCTTCACGCTTGTACAGCGGCAACAGATAATCCAGCAGGTCGCTGAACCGTCGCAAAGTCTCTTCAACTTCCGGCCGCGAGTTCAAATACTCTACAACGCGCTTGTCATGGCCCGATAGCGGCTTTAGCTCCGGAACAAAATGAGGGTTCGGCAGGTGACGCACATCAAACAACAATTCCAGATCGCCGGGATTGCCATACTTATGACCGAAACTGAGCACCTCTACCCGCATCGACCCGGCTTTTCGATCGAGACTAAATCTGTCGAGCAGATGCTTGCGAAGCGTATGAACGGTGTGTTCGGAGGTGTCGATAATTTGATCGGCTTCGGCGCGCAGCCGCGCCATGGCGGTGCGCTCGTTTCGAATTGCCTGTAGCAATCCCTGGCCCTTATCCGCCGGGTGGGGGCGGCGTGTTTCGCTGAACCGGTGTTGCAGGACGTCGTCGGAGGCTTCCAAAAACAAAACGTAGACGCCGAGTCCGGCAGCGCGTAACGCTTTCAATTGTTTTTCAAAGTCCGCCAGGAAAGTTCCTTCACGGATGTCAATGACCAGGGCCGCCCGCTCAATTACTTTTTCATCGCTGTGGGGAGTAAGCAATCGTGAGAACGTCGAGAGCATTGTGATCGGCAGATTGTCGACACAGAAATAACCGAGATCTTCAAAGGCATTTGTGGCCGAAGACATTCCTGATCCGCTCAACCCCGTGATGATTACGACGTCGGGAGCGTTGTCAGTCGCATTCGGAGCAGTCTTCTTCGTTTGTTTCTTCATTGACGAACCACGCAGGCCGCGGTGGTCCCAGTTTACTACGAGAGAGTCTCGATCCCATCAGTGCGAACCGGGACGGAACTCCTGCGGAACCGCGAGCGGTAGCGACCGGATGCTGACATTCAACGTGGCTAGGAGCATTCTAACGGCCCGGCTTTTGGTCAAGTGTAGTGTGCAGCATCCGGTCGCTACCACCACCCCCCGCGGGCTGCCCGCGCGGGGACCCATGTCCGTTCGCGGTTCTGCACCCTGTGCCCACACGGTTACGAAGTTGTTGGTTATGGCTCGATCAATCCAAAATTTCCGTCTTTTCGTTTATAGAGCACGCCGATGCGATCCGTGTCGGCGTCGCGAAAGACGACGAATTGATCCGTTTGCGAGGTGAGGCTCAGCGCCGCTTCTTCGGCGGTCATTGGTTTAATTGAGTAACGGCGCGCGGCAAAAATACGCGGTGGCCGGGGCGTGGCTTCCAACTGCCCATCGGGGCTGGGGGCCACCTTAGCGGTAGCTCGGGCGCCCTGTTTGCGATCGATAGTTTTCTTCTTGAGCTTTAGCGCCTGCTTCTCAATCTTTGCTATTGCACGCGTCAGCGCCATGTACATGTCGGCGTTGATGTCTTTAGCAGCCAACGTATGATCGCGCCAGTGGACGATCAATTCTCCGATCTGGCGGTTCTTTTCCACTTCGATGATAACGTGTGTCCAGGCTGTCGTCCCGTTAAAAATGTGTTCCAGTTTTCTAAAATGATCTTCGACATGCTTGCGAATTGCCGGCGAAACTTCTACGTGGCGTCCGGTGTACTCAAACCTCATAATCGCGGTTCCCTTCTTAGGCCTGTTGATATAGTAGTGCTTGCCAAACCTCGAACATGTCTGGCTGGTTTATCAGTTAAGTCAGGGGACGAATACTGGTCGAACGTGCCGCGCGATTAAGGGCGTTTAGACTACAGCCCGTCGCTCACGCGATCCCGGGATGCTCATCTGATCGCGGTACTTGGCTACCGTCCGGCGCGATAATTTGATGCCGTCTTTGGCTAAAATCTTTACCACTTGATCGTCTGTAATCGGGCTGTGTGAATCTTCTTCTTCGATAAGTTTTTTGATCTTCAGCTTAATGATCCGCGTGGAAATCTCTTCGCCGTCTTCGTTCATCATGCCTTCGGTAAAAAACCGGCGCAGCTCGATTACGCCCTGCGGCGTGTGGGCATATTTTCGATTGACTACGCGAGAGACGGTTGAAAGGTGCATGCCGATGTCCTCAGCAATATCCTTCAACATCATCGGCTTGATGTATTGCACGCCCTTGTCGAGAAAATCCTGTTGCCGGTGCACGATTGATTCCACCACTTTATAAATCGTCTGCCGCCGGTGCTCGATATTGCGCAGCAGGTCGACTGCTGAACGCATCTTCTCGCGGATGAAACTCTTCGTTTCATTGCTGACGTCCGACTGTCCCAGCATTTTTTGGTACTGTTGGCTCACTCGCAGGCGCGGACTACCATCGTCGGCGAAATAGATGATGTACTGCTCGTCGTTTTCATCCAATTTTTCGATGTAAATTTCCGGCGCGATGAGCACCGGCTCTTCTGCTGAGTAGCGCCGGCCCGGATAGGGGTCGAGCGTGCGAATGAATTGTAATTCTGTAAGCAGCGTGTCGACGTCGACACCAATCTGTTTGGCCAGGTGCGGCAGCTTGTGCTGTTGCAGCTCAGCCAGATGTTCACTAATTAATCGTACGGCGAGCCGGTCGCCTTCACCACGCACCTCAAGCTGGCCCAGCAAACACTCCTTAACATCACGCGCGCCGCAACCCACCGGATCAAGATCAAGCACGGCTTGCCGTGCCTTTTCCACCAGCTCCTCGCTCCAGCCTCCCATGGCCGCAATCTCTTCATTGGTAGCATTGAGGCGACCATCAGCATCAAGATTTCCAATCACACTAACTGCCGCATCGCAAACTTCCTCTTCGATAGGACTCATGTGGAGCTGCCATTCCAAATGATCCGCAAGCGACGGAGGGCGCGTTAGAAACTGTTCAAAGGTAGGAGCGTCTTCTTTGTATTCAATTTCCTGCGTCTTGTAACCAGGATCGAGATAGTCTTGAAACTCTCTGCCAAAATCGATCTCCTCAAAGGCATCGCGCGATGCTTCATCCAAATTCGCATCGTCGCCGGCCATTTCTTCGCCTGCTTCGCTCCCGGCAGATTCCGCGGTTTCACTTTCACCTTCTGCTGCGATCTGTGGCAGCGGACCGGTATCGCCTGATCCGTTGGATGACGGACTGCCCATTTCCGGCTCAGCGGCTTCGACGGATTGTTGCTCTGGCGTCGCGCCAGGGTCGGCGCTCGTCAGATGATCGAGAATTTTTTCGGCCAGCTCTTGCGCTTCTTCCTGCGTGGCTACTTCTTCCAGCACCGGATTCTCGAGCAACTGTGCCTGAATGAGATCAGTAAGCTCGAGCGTAGTCATCTGCAACATCTCGATGCGCTGCCGCAACTGCGGCGTCAACACGAGTCGTTGAGAGAGGCTGGTAGTTAGTTTAAGAGACATTTCTCAGGTAAAACAGCGTTCGGTCTGTTTGTTTTCGCAATCGAAAAGCGCAGGGAGATTATACTCGATTAGACGCAATTTGCGCCCAACTGAGTTTACATGCGGAATTTCTCGCCGAGATAAAGCCGTCGCACTTCAGCATCTTCCGTCAACTGCCGCGGAATTCCTGATCGGAAAATTCGGCCATCAGCCATGATGTAGGCCCGGTCGGTGA
>DATNOG010000192.1:0-29485 GCA_035601415.1 Pyrinomonadaceae bacterium
CGTGAAGTCATGATCCCGATGCGCGACGGCGTGAAGTTACACACGGTCATTCTGGTTCCCAAAGGCGCAAATCATGCTCCCATCCTACTGACGCGCACGCCCTACAACGCCACCGCACTCACTAAACACATCAATAGTTCGCATCTTGGCCCCAGCTTGTATGGCTATGACAACGCCACCGACGTGATTGTCGAAGGCGGCTACATTCGCGTGGTCCAGGACATTCGCGGCAAGTACGGCTCGGAAGGCGAATATGTGATGAACCGTCCGGTGCGTGGCCCGCTGAATCCAACAACGGTCGATCATCCGACTGACACTTACGATACGATTGACTGGCTGGTTAAAAATATTCCGGAGACGAACGGCAAGGTCGGCATCCTCGGGATTTCCTATGACGGCTTTCTGCCTTTGATGGCGTTGATCAATCCGCATCCAGCATTGAAGGTGTCGGTGCCGATGAACCCGATGGTAGACGGTTGGATGGGCGATGACTGGTTCCATCATGGCGCGTTCCGCCAGCAGGGCATGAGCTACATTTACGATCAGGAAGCCACGCGCGCCAACGACGTCACCTGGTGGACCAGCCACTTTGACGATTACGACATGTTCATGGAGGCTGGCTCAGCCGGCGAGTTGGGACGCCGGCGTGGATTAGAGCAGGTGGGCTTTTGGCGCAAGCTGCTCGAGCATCCGAGCTATGACGCCTTCTGGCGCGAGCAAGCCGTCGACAAGCTTCTGGCTAAAGAACCTCTGAAGGTGCCGGTGATGTTGGTGCACAGCCTCTGGGATCAGGAAGACATTTATGGCGACATCGCGGTCTACAAAGAGATCGAACCGAAGGACACACACAACGACAAAGTATTTCTGGTAATGGGACCGTGGCATCACGGTCAGGAGATCAGGGAAGGCAGTGCGCTGGGCGCTATCAAATTTGGCAGCGATACCGCGCTGTATTTTCGTCGGGAAATCCTGCGCCCATTTCTTGATCACTACTTGAAGGATGACGCGCCCAAGATGAACATCGCTCCGGTGACTGCGTTTGAGACCGGCACGAACAATTGGCACAGGCTTTCGTCCTGGCCGGCCGGTTGCGAGAGTGGCTGTACAGTTAAACCAACACCGCTCTATCTCAACGACGGAATGAAGGCGAGTTTCGAGGTGTCTAAGTCTGACAAACCCGGTTATGAGGAATATATCTCTGATCCGTCAAAGCCGGTGCCCTTTCGCGCGCGGCCGATCGATGGCACAACCTGGCGGCAATGGCTGGTGGACGATCAGCGCGAGCAGTCTGGGCGTCCGGACGTTTTGGTCTTCACCTCGGATGTCTTAAAGGCGCCGCTGAAGATAAGTGGCGAAGCGATCGCCAATTTGAACGCGTCGACCAGCGGCACCGACTCTGACTGGGTGGTAAAAGTGATCGACCTCTATCCGGATGAAGTGGCGGGCCAGCCTAACATGGGCGGCTATCAGTTGATGATTTCGGCTGATATCTTCCGCGGTCGTTATCGCGAGAGTCTCGAGACAGCCAAACCGATCGCTGCCGGCAAGCCTTTGCTCTATCGCTGGCCTTTGCCGACGGCCAACCACGTATTTCTGCCGGGCCACCGGATCATGGTCCAGATTCAATCAACTTGGTTCCCGCTCTACGATCGTAATCCGCAGACGTTCGTCGCCAATATTTTTTGGGCCAAGCCGGGAGATTATCGAAAGGCCACGCAGCGCATTTATTACGCGCCGGGACAGGCAAGCTTTGTTGAACTGCCGCTGGTGACGATGCGTTAGTCGAAGCTATCCGCAGATTCCGCCGATTACACAGAAAGCAAGGCAGCAAGGATCTACTTCCACGGGCAAGACGAAGTCAGAACCGGGAGCAGTAGCGACCGGGTGAACGTTAGTTCAGCATCCAACGTATAAGCCTAGCTTCAAGGCAGGGGTTCGCCTTGATCATACTCAACGTATACGACAGCATTAATGACATCGCGCTCGGTCCATAAATATTTCTTGCTGCCGCGGTCCACCCATGGGCTTTTACTCGAGTGCCAACAACCCGACTCCCGCAACTCACGAGTTGCCTTCGCCTAAAAGGCAGCCAGGATCTTCTCTGGTTTGCAAGGCGCCGACACCACCGTGTGAACGTGGTTAGTTCTAATATTCGTGGTCCAAAACTCCCACTTGCGAATCTTGCACGTCTCGCGAATTGCCTTCTCGATCGCCACTCTTTGACGGCGTCGCAATTTCACGGGCGGATGGCTGAGTGTGTCACGATTATATTTTTGCCAACGTTCATTGTGAGGAATTCGGGGTGTGCCAAAGCGATTATGAAATCGATCAACTGATCCACGGCGATCGCCGTGCAACCAGGTACCGTAACTGCGAAAGGTGATCAGGTAGCCAAGTGGAATGCGTTCGTCCTCGAATTCGCGGGTCATTGACGTAGTTCTATATCGCTACCGCTCCCGGTTCTGTATTCGTTTACCCACAATGCAAGAATTTTGGCTACGCAGGATCGTTAACACGGGAAGGAGAATCCTGGGCTTAATCGGATGGTTCGATGTTCAGCTATCTGTGGCGGAATTCTTTGAGCCGTGCCCATAAGAGCTTGCTGTTTGAGATGCACCAACGATACGCAGAATGCGCCGGGGCTGCGCAAACGCGCGGAAGGACTAAACCCGGCACAGTATTCGTGGGCCCAGTGTGCTGCTTTGAGCACTCCAAAGATGGTTTTGTTACATCGCCGGTAACGTAGATCAAGGTTTTTTCACAACGATGGGCGTGTCGTCATCGACCGGCTCTTCGCCGGCATCCACCGGAGCAATTTTCGCGACTTGAACGGGCTTCTGGTGTTTCTTCACCTCTACCCCGTGCATTCGTACATGTTCGTAGACCCGCCTTACCTGGGCCACGTCACACGACGTTGGTCCAGTGAACCCGTCTGAAGTTCTAATCAAACTCATCACGGTGCTGTGACCGTGGCAGGAGAAACAATCGCTCAAGCCAAAGTTGTGTCCCAGCTCATGGGCCACGGCGTTTGTCAGCGCCGTCAAATTTGGAATGACGGGATCGATAACGATGCGCGCGTGAAGAATTGTTTGCTCACCCTGAATAACGTAGGCGTGCAACTCGGCCGCGTGTTTTTGGTTGTCATGAACTCTGCCGCGCATGATGGTCAGGCAGTTCAGACAATCCTGAGGCTCAACGGCAGGACCCGAATAAGTAAACGTAACACCCGAGCCGGTGGCTTCGGCAACCGCGCTCCAGTTGCTTAACGGCGTGAGGATCGCGGCGAGCTCCTGAGGTTTGAAATCAGCAGCGACTATATAGACTTCGACTTTAGCGTTCTCGGGCCACTCAGGTAATGAGTAATCCGGGGCTTTTACTTTAGCGTCGCAAGCTGAGGCGACTGCATCGTTCGTTTGCGCAAAAGCGGAAGCCGCCGCGAGGGCGGTGAAAACCAGGATCAGGCTGACAACCTTTAGCAGGCTAAGTTTCATTGTCGTTCTCTTTTGCCGGACAGTTGAGGCGGTTTAATTTATTTCCGGCAGGACCACGACGTGGCGGTTATCGGGCGAACTAACCGCACGCCGTGGAGTCTGCCGGTTCCGCGCCGAAAACCAACTTATTCGGCGCGAATGTCAATATGGTTGGGTTATTCGTGACCGCTCTGGGCCAAAGAATCTTCCGAAACGCGACGTTCATGATCGTAAACCTGTCGTACGACCTCCAGGTCACAAGCAGACGCTTCGAGCAGCCCGTTGTTTTTGTTGATGCCCGGAAAGCCATTCATGATCGTTTGTTTGTTGCGGCAGGTGGTGCAATCCCACAGCCCCATTCCGTGTCCGAGCTCATGGACCATGAAGCTTTTCAGCGCCTGAAGATTTGTGGTGGCAAAATCAAGATCGATCAAGGCAGAAAGTAATTGGCCGTCGTGGCGTTGTTGCAGCGGATAGAAGAACGCGTAGTGTTTCTTGTCTGTCCGGTTAATATCGCGCCTGGTTACCGTCAAACAATTTTCACAGTTGATCACGCTGCCGGTTTCGCCCGCATAAACAAACTTGACGCCGGCGCCGATTTTCTGCGCCGCTCGCGTCCAAAATTCCATGGCGCTCAAGAGCGTGCCTTGCTGTTCCGGCGTGAACATGCCGTGAACAAAGTGGACCTTCACTTCTGCATCCGGCGCCCAGTACCAGTTGCTCGATGGCGGCGAATTGCGGTTGGCGGTGCAAGCTTGTTCCTGCGCATGAATGGTCGCAGCCGGGATGAAGAGCATTAAGGCAATTGATAGTAGTAAGAATTTCATGATGTTTGTTTCGGAAGCTGTCAGGAGGTTCTGGGGAATTATTCGGAGGCGGAAGGATCTATTTCGGTGACTGTGACTTTGCTGGCGAAGCGTTTGTAGTTGTAGTACTTGACGTTGATGCGGTAGTGCACGTCGCGATTGGGAAAGCGCAGAATCTGGTCGGCGGTGGTGAGATTGGGAAAAACGAGCGCGTCGGTGACCGCTCCGCGCCACGTTTCAAAAATCGGGAATCGTTGCTTGCCCTGAGGTTCAACGATGCCTTTAACTTTGATCACGCGAAATGTGTTGGTATCAACCCAAACGCGGCCCACAAAAAAGCGCGCTTTCATGTTTTGCGGGTCAGGGGTGGTAGACGAAGCAACATCGATGACGAACGCCGTTCGCGAGTCGACCAGCTCGGTGCCTAGATAGTTGAGGCGATACTTGCCGGTTTCAGCGATATCCACGCCCAGTAGTTGCGCGCCTGCGAGATCCTGAATGTCTTCTTTAGTGACGCGTAGTTCGCGAATGGTTGAGGACGGGTGATAAATCACGCGTTCGATGCGGTTGCCGCGATCGTCGAAGAGGAATTGCGAGTTGCGAATGTATTCGCCGGTGACCGCGCCGTTAGGGCCAATTGTTTGCAGCACCACATCGCGCTTAAAGGTGTGCTGGTTTAAGGCGTCGCGCGTCTCGGCTTCAGACTTGAGAAAGGCGGCGATGATCGCTTTGGCGCTGAGCGGCATCGGCGGCGGCAGCTCGAAATCATTCAGGACGCTCAGTATGTTCGAATTCTTCAACGAAGCCGTTTGAACTTGCGCCGAGATAGCACACGCACAAAGAAACGCAATGGCTAGAGGCCCGAAGATTGCGGTTAGAAGTGAAACGCTTTTTGACATACCGGCAGAGTTCCTTATTCGAGTTGGAAAAAAGTTTTGCGTGATGAAGTCTGTGACACGCAAGCGAAAGAATTTGTGAGAGGAGGTGGGGCGAACTGCGAAAGGAAAGGTGTAATGCTGTCCTGTCTCGCCCCACTTGGAGCACGAAAGCAGCATTTCTCGCTGCTGTTATGGTACTGGGCACTTGCTGTGCCAGGTTCCCGCGCGCTTTCTATCTGAGTAAGACAGAGATTCCTGTCCGTCCAAATGCGCCGGGATGGCTGCCTTTGTGCGAACGAAATCGATCGGCTACTATCAAAGGGTTCTCAGGCGCACGATGGATAATCATTTCAAGAGGGTTAATGACATAGAAGAGCTCGACGCTTTGATCGAAAGCAGCAATGGGCGGCCGCTGGTCATCTTCAAGCACAGTCTGACGTGTCCCATAAGCTTCGCTGCCTACGAGCAAATGACGCGATACGAGGGGGAAGTGGCGTTGCTTGAAGTGCAGAAAGCGCGCGCACTCTCAAGCGCGATCGAAAGTCGCTTTGGCGTGGCGCACGAGTCGCCGCAGGTGATTGTTTTGCGAAAAGGTCAGGTGTTTTGGAGCGCCTCGCACTTTAAGATCACGGAGGAAGCCGTTGCCAGGGCGGTGCGCGAGGCCGGTGAAGCGGTATGATTGAAACGCCTGAACGACGTGGGCCGGCAATCGAGCCGCGCGAGATCAAGCAGGAAGGCGACTCCGGCCTGCGCATTACCTGGGCCGACGATTGCGTTTGTACTTACACCGCCGCTGAGTTGCGCCGCCACTGTCCCTGTGCGCAATGCCTGAATGAGTGGACCGGCCAGCGCGTGCTGCAACCGGAATCCATTTCCGAGGAACTCACGATTGCGGATTTGAGTATCGTAGGCCGTTATGCGCTAAACTTTCGCTGGAGCGATGGACATGAAACGGGTATTTACAGTTTTCGCTACCTGCGAGATTTGGGCGAGCGGTGAAGAGTGATCAGTGATGAGTGATGAGTGAGGGCGAGAGACTGAAGACCGAAGACCGAAGACCGAAGACCGAAGACCAAAGACCGAAGCCTCTTGGTGACAAGCCATGAACGAACAAGATTTCTTTAACGAAAAGCAGGAACTGAAAAAGGCGACCTTCAGTTGTCCTCACTGTCGCGAGCGCACTGAGTATGAAGTGCGTTGGTTGAGACGAACAAAAAAGCAACAACCGCCGCGCGGCGCCAATGAACAGGATCGCGCGCGTTTTCAAAAGTCCCGCGACTACATGGTGCGCATCGACGACATGCTCGCGTGTAAGCACTGTCGTCGCCGCTTTGATATTCCCAGTTCGCAATCGGTAGTTTTCATTTGAACGCAACTTAGTTTTGGGCTTTTAGACTGAAGAGTGAAGCTTTTTGATATCCCAACATCGACAAAGCTCTTAAGAAGGCCCATAATAGCTTCACCAGCCGCACCTCGACTCTAAAGCACCCATCCGCAGACTATGGCTCAAGTTTTGCTGGTATTACCGCAAGCCGGAAAGCAAGCGCCCGTTCCTGGTAGGCAAAGCACGAATATTGTGAACTCTCTTCGGAAAAGATCGTTTTAATTGAGACAGTTGTTAACAAAGGGAGATCAAAGGTTATCGGAAATGTCGGAAAAAAAAGCCATTAAAATAGTAAAGAAACAGGATCGCACGCGGCGCCAAAAGGCGACGCCCAGAAAGAACGCGCCGCGCGACACAGCGCGTGAAATCGTCCAAACAGTAACCAATTGGGTTAACGAAGTTCAGCAGAAGCGCGCCGTTGAAACCGCTCAGGCTGTAAAATTGCTCCTACCCAATAATCCGCGCACCAGCGAAGCTTAGTCATCTCAACTCCTGTAGGACAGGCATTCCTGCCTGTCCATTTGCGTTCCTAAGATCATGGACAGACAGTTTGAGATCTGGACAGACAGGAATGTCTATCCTACTACCAAAACATTGACAGTGTTCGCGCGCGGGGATAGCATGCGCGCAAAGCAGCAGACAAATCTTCACCAACAAGGAAGCGGCTAAATGCCGAAAACAACTTCTCGAAAGCGAAAGTCTAAGCAAACTACGCGAGCAATTTTTCAGAGCATCCGAAAGCCTGCGGCTCCGCCCGGCCATCCGCTCAGTCACGCAAAGCCGGAAGAGAAAGCAAGGCCAGCCGGCCGGAAAGCAAAGCACAAACAGAAACCCGAACTGATAGTGGACGAGGACCAGGGCTAGCTCCGGTTGTTTCAAGGCGGGCATTGCTCGCCAAAGGTTTCTCAGCAAACAAGATGACAACACCAGCCGCACAAGCCGACCCAACAGTTTCCGCAGCATTCATCTCCCAGGCACGTGACCTCCTGCGAGAAGAGTATCTGCCAAAAATTGAACGCTGCCTTGAGCGGTTAACGGACGAGCAGGTCTGGTGGCGGGCAAATGAGAGCTCAAACAGTATTGGCAATCTCATCCTGCACATCTCGGGCAATGCGCGGCAATGGATCGCATCCGGGCTGGGCGGCGAACCTGATGACCGGAAGCGCGACGCCGAGTTCGCCGAAAGGCGCAAGGTTTCGCGTGACGAATTGCTCACGCATCTTAAAAGCGCCGTTAGCGACGTCGACCGAACACTGGAAGATTTTGACAGCGCAAGGCTGCTCGATCAATTTCGGACTCAGGGAACGATGACGACGGCCCTGGCGGCGATTCTTCATGTAACCGAACACTTCTCGATGCACACCGGCCAAATCATTCTGCTCACGAAGCAACTTGCCGCAGTAGACCTGCACTTCTATGATCTGTAATGACTTGCGGCTCCGCTGCTAGCGACGGGAGTTGTCCCTCATCCGTCTCTCGTGTCTTAAGCGCCCCGGAAGTGGTCAAAAAGTGGTCAACCGTTTCTACAATTAAGCACGCTCACTTCTCGCCCATGTCGGTCTTGTGAAGGTAGACCGAAAATGACTGTAGCTCTTGTGCCCGGAGTACTGCATCACGGTAGGCGCGTCAACGCGAACGAATATGCCGCGTGGGATGGAACCGCCCTACGCGGCCCAGCACTAGCTTTCGTCTGTCGTAAGAGCAGCGAGTGGGCCTACTGCTTGACGTGGAATACCGTGCGGTTCTTGTCCACTCCGGCCGACGGCACTTCGCCAGTCCAATAGGTCACGAAGCCTTTCGTCGCAATAACCCCTTCCTGGATTCCGGCTGGCGCACCCGGCCCATGGCAGCCAACACCGAGGGTGCCTTGGCTGCCGTCCGAATACTCGATCCGCAGAACCGCAGTCCCGTTGGCCCTCTCGTTTGTGTTGCCTGTCAGGTCAATAATCGTTCCGGTTTGAACACTGGCGAATTGCCAACTCACAAGTTTCGTCACCTGGTAGGTGCCGGTTCCGATCGACACGCACGCACTCGGGCAGCCGCTAAATGTCTCCCAGGTCCCGCCACCCGTGACAGCGCTGGATGTTCCGCCGCTTGCGGGCGCGACGAAGGTCCCAGAACCCGTGAACTTGATTTTCAGACCAGAGGCAGCCGATCCAGAGATAGCCGACGCGAATGCTACCCCATCAGGGCTAAATGTGGTTGTGGGAAAGTTGATGCTGATAATGGCCCAGCCGACATGGTCAGCTTGTCCATACGCTGGACGGGAACCAATCGTCAGCGCCGATACTACAGCTAGCGTCACGACTGTGGCTCCCGCGAGCCATCTTAATTGGCTTTTCATGTTCTTGCTCCTTTCACTGATTGGATCGCACGTTTGAATCCAGGTAGCACTCACGGCTGAGTGCACAACTGATTGGGAGGCGTCCTGAGTCAGATTCCGGCGAGATTTGCGATGGCGCGAGGAATGTTGGCTAAATCTGCGCGTCTGGCGGAAGGCGTCTATTGCTAAAAAGCTCTCCAGGGTCGGAGCGGCCGCACGGGACGTACCACGCCTGGCAGGCAAGCAGAGCTTAGAGCCTAGCCAGTGGAACGCACGCAAACGATCAAGGAGTGGGCATACTCTATTAGCACAAAAGGGAAGTTGTCAATGGTGGTCACGTTTCGGTAGTGCTCCGCTAGTGTGTTGGTTGAAAAATTGGCTATCCTGCTTTGCCGCGAATAGAATAGCCGTTCGGTGGACATCCTCAAATTCATTCTTGAATACGCCGCAAAGGAGTGGGCTGTGATCAGACAGGCTCCGGCGGCGGCCTTTATTCTATTCGTGTCAGCTTCCTTGTTGGCCTATGGCGCTTTAAGCTGGCGTTATGCGGGCCAAATTGAATCACTCACAGGTCAAAACAGTCTTCTAAAAGACCAAGTTGAAGATTATCGAGAACGTTTGGGTCTTGTTTCGGCCGACAAAACAGCGTATTCAAGACTTACCAATCAGGAACTAAGAAAGGCCGTTTTTGAGTACCAAACAAAGTTAGAGGAATTCGCAGAGCGTGCCTAGAAATACTCGGCCAAGCCTGTCGGCATCTGTTTTTGCTTCTCGCGACAAGGCTCCCATTTCTTCAAAAGAAGTCATATTCTCTCCAAGCCCGAACCGCAGTACACGGAAGAGGCACGACAGAATCAGGTAACTGGAACGGTTGTTCTGCGGGCCGTGTTTACTTCCAGCGGCGAGGTATCCGACATCCGCGCCATCTCTGGCCTTCCGTTTGGTTTGACTGAACGCGCTGTGGCCGCAGCACGGCAGATCAAATTTGCCCCGGCAACGAAAGATGGGCATCCGGTTTCGATGTACATCCAACTGGAATACAACTTCAACCTTTACTGATCCAGTCAATAAGTGGTCAACGATCTTCCGGGCCATTCTGTAAACAATGTAGCGGAAGCCTATAATCGGTAAGAGCGACAGGCAGGAATGCCTGTAACTTTGCTCATCTTTCAAAAGTTTCAGTTTCGTGCTTAATATATTACCTGCTAAATAAAGGGACAGGCAGGAATGCCTGTCCTACTGGAGGCCATTGCTGAATGACGTACACGGTTGCAGAACCTTGCGTGAATTGTCGATATACCGACTGTGCCCTTGTCTGCCCTGTTGAAGCCTTTCATCTTGATGATGACATGCTGGTAATCAATCCTGAGACGTGTATCGACTGTGATGCCTGTGTTCCTGAGTGCCCGGTCGAGGCGATCTTCGCCGAGGCGAATGTTCCGCCCGAGTGGGCGCACTTCACGGAGATGAACGCCGAAAAATCTACCAGCGGTTTGCCGACGATCACAGCGCGTTTGGATCCATTGTGCGAGCCGGTCTCGCATTAAGAGATGAGGAAAGGTACTAAGCGCATGCTGGGTGGGCTGGCGCTGGCTGCTGGAGCGGTTGGCGCGGCGGGCGCATATATGGGCAGAAAGAAAAGAGTGAAACCAAAGCAGCAGCGAGGATCAAACAACTCAGCAAACGTTTGGGCGCGTCCGGGAATGACGGTTACTTTTCGAGCAGAATTAATGCCGGGCCGCGAACGAGAGGAACGGACCGCGCGCGTTAAAGAGCTGCTGCCCAGCGGAAGAGTGACCTTGTATGAAGTCGCGGGCGAGCATGCCCAAAAGGAATTCGAGGCCATCTAACCTCAAACCCCGCCAGCGAATCCTAAACGAACTTTACCAGTGATAGTTCCGCCCGGGCTCCATCACGCCGAGTCCCTTAATGTTCAAGGCGTTGAGCTCATCGATTACTGTTTGACGGTAAGAAGGCTTGATGTGTACTGCCAGAATGTCGAGGCCATTGTGGTTTAGCTTGCTAAGTTCTCGTCCCAACGACGCCGGTGTGAAGTGGCGCGTGACATCGGCGAGTTTGGCCATTGAGTCAGGGAAGGATGCTTCAATTAAGAGTGCATCCATGCGCGGCGAACCGTTGATGAGGGTCCAGAATTCTTCAGTCTCAGACGTGTCGGAACTAAAGGCCACCGTGCTGTTGCCGTCGGAAACCAGCAGACCGATAGTTGGCACGATGTGATTAACCGCGACCGCCGTAACCGTCAGATGGGCCACCTTGAATTCCTCACCCTCAGGTATAGGGACATACTCCATGACCGGACCGTAATCGTTTTTCAATTCTGAAAACCGCGGGTAAACATTCCAATTGAATATGTCGCGTTCCAGAAGTTCGATAACCTCCGGCGTTGCATAGATACGCACGGGCTGTTTGAGCGCCGGGAAAAGATCATCGATGAAGATTGGCAGACTGGCGATGTGGTCCATGTGAGGATGGGTCACGATGATATCGCGCACGTTCTCGCGTTGTTCCGCATTCAACGCCAGCGCAATGCTGCCTGCGTCCACGGCAACACGCTCGTCAATAAGAAAACAAGTAAGACGCTGTTCGGCGGTAGCGTGGCCCTGGTCGTCAAAGGTGCTGGGTAAGAGTTGAATTTTCACGGGGGTTTTGCTCGCGGTGAACTGCAACCGCCTCGCTAGTATAAGGCAACCGTGGAAAAAACGGCTGAACTTTGTGTGCTGCTCATTTCCCCCCGCTACGCAACTGTCTTAACAAATCTTCAAGAGCCATGCGATAGGCGGCTTCGCGTTCGTTTGCATCCCGTACAACAATGCCGCGCGCCAGACGACTGCGGTGGAAAGCCAGCTCGCTCGCCGTTTGGTTCAATTGACGGCACGTCTGCCAACCACGAAAACCGCCGCGGGAAAAAGCATTATACGATGCACCCATGCGCCCGAAAATTGAGCCCAGTTGCTTGAATTCCTGTGGGTTAATCAAGCCACTTTGAAAATCAGGAGTAAGAAACTCGCGCACGATTTGGCCCTCGCGCCGCAAGGCTAGTGCGATAACTACAAACATAATGAAGAAAGCCGGAACCATGATCAGGATGTAGGTAAGTATGAAACCGGCTGGGCCAAAGATAACCGCTGAACCATTCCAGATGCTGTGCATCGAGATCGCTGCGGCCAGACCGAAGATGGGCGTGATGATCTTGACGATAGTGTTTCGCGATTGCCGGGCCAGGCCCAGGCCAATGCCGGTCAGGCTGGTGAACATCGGATGTGAAAAAGGCGCCAGCGCACCGCGAATGATAAAGATGATTGTCAGTCCGCCGCCGCCCGCTTGCATCACCGCGCGGCCGTAGTATTGGATATTTTCCGTCATCGCAAAACCGAGACCGACCATGGCGGCGTAAACAATGCCATCGATCACGCCGTCGAATTCGTCTTTCTTAAAAAAGAAAAAGATAAATAGGATTAATGCCTTCGCGCTTTCCTCGACGATAGGTGCCGAAATCACCGCGCCAAACGCCGCGCCGGCGCGCACGTCATTGGTCAGAACCGTCACTATCAGGCCGCTGGCGGTGTTGATTAGGTACGCAAAAAATACTGCGACCAATGCGCCCCAGAAAAATGCCGTAGCCAGCATCCAGGGCGGCTCAGCCTCGTAACGATCGATCCAGAGCACCAGCATCAAATAGAGCGGCACCGGCAAGGTTGCCGAAATAAGACCAATCAACAACGCTATTGGACCAGTCTCGACGCCGATTAGGAGCAGCACGATCAGCCCCAGCAGCAATGCGATGAGGATCGCCGTAATAGCGAATATGATCTTGAAGACGTTTCGGCTGGCGGAGGGCTTAATAGGTGAAACTGGATTTGATGCAGCGACGGCGCGTGGATCATTCATCATGAGCAAAGTCCTTTCTGAGAAGCGATTAAGACTGCCCGCTGGTGAAGTACTTGTGGCCCTTTTTATAAAGATTCTTATCAGTCCAGGCGCAAATGACCAAACGCGAATTTATTTGCGGCAGAGTATATACAGACCGCCTTTTTAGCGCGAGCTTTCTTATTTAGGATTCAATTCATCTGGCACAGGTTTGGGCCCTGCCGCCATCAATCGAATAGGTGGCGCCCGTGACCCACGACGCGCGCTCCGACGCCAGAAAGGCGATTAGCTCGGCAATTTCTTCGGGCTTGCCGACTCTTCCCAGCGGGTGTGTTCCCCTCGAGTGCTCGAGGAAATCCGCATACTGGTCGTTGCTCATGCCGCCTCGTTTATGTATTTCAGTGATCACAACGCCGGGATTTACGGCGTTTACGCGAACTCCCTGCGCGGCCAATTCCAGAGCGGCGCAGCGCGTTAACTGATCCAGACCGGCCTTGGAAACACAGTAAGCAAGCACGCCAGGGAACGCGCGCAAGCCAGTCACGCTTGAAACATTAACGATGTTGCCGCGCCTCTCGCTGAGGGTGGGCAGCGCTTTTTGCATCAGCAGGAAAACGGAGCGCAGATTAATGTTGAGCATCGCATCCCACGCTTCAACCCGGGTGGTTTCAATCGTGCCGTTGGAGATATGCCCAGCGGCATTCACCAGAATGTCTAAGCCGCCAAAGACATCGAGAGCTTTGGCCAGCGCCGTGTCCACGGAATCATCCTGGGCCAGATCCGCGGATATCATTACACAGCGAACACTCAACTCACTTAGCGCGCGCTCGAGGTTCTTAAGTTCAGCTTCATCACGGCCAACGGCAGCAATGTTTGCCCCGGCTTGTGCAAAGCGCAAAGCCGTTGCCCGTCCAATTCCGGATGTGGCTCCAGTGATGAACAAATTCTTTTCTGCAAATTCTCGTTCCATAAGTTTTTCCACCAGTTGCTTTCCTCTAACTAAAACACGCTGTCTTTTGTTTTGCGGTCATCATATATTGACAGCCGAATAGTAAAAAGCCGACTATTGTGCTGTTTTAGTTATTTGGGCTTGTGCCCGTACCGCCTCGCGACAGTGATCGCCAATTAATTGTGATTGCGGCTTAGGCTGATCTCCTGAGAGTAACGAATTTGAGTAACAACTCAGCGGACGATTTCTTTGCGAAAGCGCCGCGCTCCCAGGCGCACAGCGCGGCTGAAAACTCGCGCCGTCGCGCATCACGAACGCGGATGCCGTCGAGTGCCGGCTATCTTGCCGGCGCCTTTGTCGCCGCGCTTGCGTTGTTCTTTGGACTGTGGTGGATGCTGATAAGCGGTGGTGACGAAGCGCCC
This sequence comes from Pyrinomonadaceae bacterium, assembly GCA_035601415.1. Taxonomy (GTDB): domain Bacteria; phylum Acidobacteriota; class Blastocatellia; order Pyrinomonadales; family Pyrinomonadaceae; genus PSRF01. The sequence goes on from DATNOG010000192.1 coordinate 14,121, forward strand.
TGGATTCCTGCCGGACTCGCTGCCAGCGTTGTCCTGTTGGTAGCTTTGTCGGCGCGCGAGGTGGTAATGCGGCGCGCCTGGACCAAATATTTGTTGGAGCAGGGTGGAGATCCTTCCCTGCGTTCGAGCGGCGAACACAAGCGCTCTTCATCTACGAAGATGCGCACATCTTCAGTCTTAGCCGCCGGGTCGCGGGTTATTCAAAAACGGTCGGAAGAAGCCGATGCCGGATCCAGTGTCGACTCGCACTTCGATGTTTTTCAACTTTGTCAGGAATACCTGGCGACAACTGACGAAGCGCTTAAGTCGAACAATTTGCTGGCCGCCAAACGCGTAGCTATCAAGGCAGGCCAGGAGCGAGTGCGAGCGCTGCAAAGGCATCACTTGCTGACCTGGGCGAGGAACTCTTCGCGGTCGTTGACTTATGAGGCGCAACAACGTTCGCGTACGTCGGATAAAATTGAAGCGGCAAATCGCGCGTTACACTGTCTGCAATCGGCGCTGAAGTTTTATCCGGAAGAAACCGATCTTAATGAATCAAGCGTCGCCATCCGCGAGTTTATTGGTTCGGTAAAGGTTGCTCATTGGGTTGAGTTGGCAGAACGCTCAGCATTCAAGGGTCACTACCGCCGTGCTATTGAACGATACAAAGACGCGTTGTTTTATCTGAATCGGGAAACTCTCAAGGATGAAATTCGTATTCCCGGCTCCGAACGCATCGCGCGTGAGATTGAATCGTTGCAGTCGCGGCTTAAGGCCAGGAAGAACGGAAACAATGAGGGACCGACCAGTTAGAATTCTGTTAGGGGAGCTTTGCTTGAAATGATATCTCAGAAGTGTCCAAAGTGTCGGAGCTCGCGAATTCGGAAGGGATACAAGTCTACCCCCTTGATCCTACGTCTGGTTGGCATTCATTATCTTTTGTGCAATCATTGCAACTTGCTTTTCACAGGGTTCGCCGTCCCGGGAACTGTTAACCGGCAAGGCAAGAGACACCGGAAAAAGGCGAGCCCCGCGCAAAAGCAGACGAATGTCCCCGAGTTTTCGCCGGCCGACGATTGCTAGCAAGTTTAAGGCATCGTTCACGGCTTGAGTAACATCTAGTCCCTCGCAAAGCTGTCAGCAATTTTGAGGTTTTTATGAAAAGAAGTTTCGTACTAGTCGCCATCGCACTCAGTCTCACGTTTCCTGGTTTGGTCCGAACGCAGGAGCCGCAGAGTGCCCCCAGTAACGTGTCGCCACCGTCGACGACACCAGAACAATCTGGCGTGGACAATCAGGGAATTCGAAACTACCTTCTTGGTCCGGGCGATAGGCTTGACGTGAGAGTTTTTGGACAGTCAGATCTCAACGCGATAGTCGAGGTCGATAGCGATGGGAACATTAGCTCGTTGCCTTTTTTAGAGTCCCCCATTCCTGCGAAGTGTCGAACCGACAAACAAGTTCAAAAGGACATTGCGAAGGCGTACGCAAAGTACCTCAAGAATCCGCAGGTTAGCGTTCAAATCGCCGAGAGAAAGAGCCGTCAGCCTGCGACTATCTTTGGTGCTGTTAGACAACCAACCCGCGTTCAAATGCAGCGCAAGATCAGACTAAACGAGCTGGTGGTTGTTTCTGGCGGATTCACGGAACGGGCCTCAGGCACGATCCAAATTCTCCACACGGAGCCGCTGATGTGTCCTCAACCTGGTGAAGAGTCCGAGGCTGCTCCGATTGACGGCACCAAAATTCCTTTTCAGATAGTAAAACTTTCCGAGTTGAAGACCGGCAAAACGGAAGCCAATCCAATCATCCGACCAGGCGATTACGTCATGGTGACGGAAGCGGAACCTGTTTACATAACTGGCAGCGTATTTTCCCCGCAGGGAATATTCCTTCGCGACCAGCTCACGCTTAGTCGCGCTCTGGCTATGGTTGGTGGAGCGCGAAAAGAAGCGAAGCTCAGTGATGTGCGAATCTACAGGCAAAAACCTGGCGCGACCGATCAGGAAATTATTCGCGTGGACTACGGCGCCATCAAGAAGAATCAGAAGCCTGACTTTTTTCTACAGGCGTTCGACGTAGTCGAAGTGCCCGAGGCGGGAATCTTTTCGCCAAGTAGAATAGGACAAACGTTGATCGGGGCGGCATCGGGCAGCCTGGGAAACATATTCACTAGTGGTGGCACTTCGATAGCGAACCGGGTTATTTATTAGTCACCGACAAATCGATTAGTCCGAAGCTGAAGAAAATGACTGAGCCGGCGGTGAGCGTACAGATTGCCAGGACTAGCTCAATTGTTTAGGAGTATGGAATGAAGCGCAGAAACGCAGCTGGCGATCGCCGCCGGCGAAAAACCTTTACAGTCCTTTGGACTGCTGTCCTGGCTATTGGCGTAATTACTCTAATGTATTACGAGATGTCCGCCGTACTCTACATTCTTGCGACTCTCGGCGTGACAGCTTTACTCGTTATCGTCGCAGTTTCTGACTTACATTATGCGGAAAGATTCGCACCTGCGTCTGCGCGAATTGACGATTCTGCGGCGCTTGGCAGCGGCATAACGCCACCCCTCGGCAAGTCAAAATAGTACTCAACCCTTGATACGCCCGGTCGATTTTATCCCGCATTATTTTCCTGTTTTTTGACTTCAACATGCGGTTGAAACTTTAATCGGACTGTTGCATAATCCGGCTGCGTTCACCTCCCCGGTGGACGAAGTGGTCGCGTGGGGTGAGGACACGTGGCCTTAGGGTGGGGACTGTGGGAGGTCCCCGCCCGCTTTTTTTGCGCGCTGCTTTTATTGTCAATTGCTCCTGCTTTTAAATCCTGCTTGACGCCGAATCGAATCAGCGTAGAATTCCGCGAGTTTCAACCGGACAGTGAGAAGGTCGAGAGCACGCTACAGCGTCGTGCTTGACATCGGGATGCCCCTTTTCGATCGAACAAGGCGAAATTTCAAGCTCTGGTTATATAAGGGCGGCAGACAGTCGGCTTCAAACGACGATCAGCCCGGCTCTCACAAACAACATCCCTGGTGGAAGGTGATGTGTTTGACGGGCGTCGATTACTTCTCGACTCTCGGTTATCAACCCGGTATCGCATTTCTTGCCGCCGGCGCGCTCTCACCGATCGCAACCTTGATCCTTGTGCTCCTCACTCTGCTCGGCGCCTTGCCCATCTACAGTAGGGTCGCTCAGGAAAGTCCGCATGGTGAAGGTTCCATCTCGATGCTCGAGCATCTGCTGTCGCGCTGGAAGGGCAAACTGTTCGTCCTGGTCCTGCTTGGGTTCGTTGCTACAGATTTCATAATTACGATTACACTCTCCGCCGCGGACGCGACTGCTCACATCATCGAGAATCCATTTACACCCAACCTAATAAAACATCAGCTCGGCGTTACGCTGGTCCTGGTTGCGTTGTTAGGCGCTATTTTTCTCCGAGGCTTTAAGGAGGCGATTGGCATAGCAGTAATTCTCGTTGGTGTATATCTCCTCCTCAATGTCATCGTCGTGGGTTTTGGGTTAGGCCAAATATTGACGCATCCCCACTATTTTCCTGAATGGAAACAGGCTTTGGTTCACCACCCCGCCGTGCACGGCAACGTTTGGCTGGTTGTAGGCATTTCGCTGATTCTTTTTCCCAAACTTGCGCTCGGACTATCTGGTTTTGAGACTGGCGTGGCCGTAATGCCATTGGTCAAGGGTGATGAAGATCTGACGGAAGCTGACTGGGAAGACATTCACAACACTCGGACTGGGCGTCCCCCGCAACCACGCACGCACGAATTGCTTGAAGGGCGAATCAAAAATACCCGCAAGCTATTACGCACCGCAGCATTGATTATGAGCGTGTTTCTCATTACGAGCAGTCTCGTGACTACGATGCTGATCCCTTCCGACAAGTTTCAATTCGGCGGCGAGGCTAACGGACGCGCGCTTGCATACCTCGCTCACCTTTTCTTCGGCGACATATTCGGCACTGCCTATGACCTGAGCACGATCTCGATTCTTTGGTTTGCCGGCGCATCAGCAATGGCGGGCCTGCTAAATATCGTCCCGCGTTATTTGCCTCGATACGGTATGGCCCCGCAGTGGGCGCAAGCTACGCGCCCGCTCGCACTCGTCTTCACGCTGATTGCCTTCGCGGTAACGCTGATCTTCAACGCCGATGTTGACGCGCAGGGCGGCGCTTACGCGACCGGCGTGTTGGTATTGATGACTTCGGCGGCGATCGCCGTGACGTTGGCGATGCGCAAGCGAGGTCAAAACTGGATTCCTTTTCTTATCATCGCGATCGTGTTTGCTTACACGACGATTCAAAACATTCACGAGCGGCCGGAAGGAATCAAGATTGCATCATTCTTCATCCTGTCCATTGTTGGGGCATCGCTTGTCTCGCGCGTCTGGCGCACAACTGAACTGCGGGTGGAACGCGTTGAATTGGATGATTTGGCACGTGAGTTCGTTCGCAGAGCAGCAGCCGGCACCGTCCGCATTATCGCCAACCGTCGCGATACTGGAGATGCGATGGAATATGAAGTCAAAGAAAGGGAGAAACGCACTGACAATCATATCCCCGCCAATGAGCCGATTCTTTTTTTCGAAGTAACACCGGGCGATGCCTCGGAATTCTCCGGTGTTTTGCAAATTCATGGAGAAAAAGTTGACGGCTATCGTGTTTTGCGCGCGGTGTCGCCGGCCGTGCCGAATGCGATTGCCGCCTTTTTGCTTTTCCTGCGCGATGAAACTGGCAAGTTGCCGCACGTCTATTTCGGGTGGAGCGAAGGCAATCCCCTGTCTTATTTAATGAAGTACATTGCCTTTGGCGAGGGCGACACGGCTCCGGTGACTCATGAAGTTTTGCGGCAGGCAGAAAAAAATCCTGAACGACGGCCTATTGTTCACGTCGGCGGTTAGGTTTTTACAGACACGCGCAGCTTAATTGTTTGATTCGAAGTACAGCGGGGAGTAAGATCCTCGCGTTGACAATTCGATGTCTGCCGAAGTTGCCTGGGAATTATCGGGTGACGCGGGGGAACCACTACTTCGCAACAGCGAAGCACGGGGCGAATCTTCAAGGCTTAATACAATCAGCTTTGAAGTAGAACACTTCCAGTTCGAGCCCGACAGCTAACCTCGTAGGCTTTCCGGGAGGGCAGTCCCGCGATCTTTTCAAAAGACGCGGAGCGAATGCTCCGCGTCTTTTTCGTTTTTTGCGCGTTGGAAAGTAAGACAGACATTCCTGTGTGTCTGGTCGGTAGCGAAGCAAAGGACAGGCAGGAATGCCTGTCCTACCGGAGATTTCTGAATGTACAAATCGCTGAAACGCTTTTTCGTTGGTAGCCCGATGAGGACAGAGGAGGCGATACATGAACGCTTAAATAAGAAAACGGCGCTCGCGGTTTTTTCTTCCGACGCGCTTTCGTCCGTTGCCTATTCGACAGAAGCGATTCTGTTGGTTTTGCTGGCAGCAGGTACGGTGGCGATAGCTTATCTTCCCTTTATCGCGATAGGCATAACTGCACTACTTGGGATTCTGGTTTTATCTTATCGCCAAACGATTCACGCTTATCCTTCGGGGGGCGGGGCCTACATTGTTGCCAAGGATAATCTTGGCACCCAGACCGGCCTGGTTGCCGCGGCCTCGCTGTTGGTGGACTACATTCTTACCGTCGCCGTTTCGGTGTCGGCAGGCGTAGCCGCAATCACATCCGCCGCCCAAGGCACGCGCTTCGCTTTTCTTCACGAACATCGAGTGTTGCTGTGCCTTTTCTTCGTTGCCTTCATTGCAGTGATAAATCTCCGCGGAGTCAGGGAATCAGGGGCTTTCTTCGCCGGACCCACTTATCTGTTCATCATCTCGATGCTGGCGCTGATAGTCGTCGGCTTTATTCGCTATTGGACTACACACCAGGTCATGGCCACACCAACGCAAGTCTATTTCGACGCCTCAGTCGGAACAGTCGCCAGCCATGCATTAACCGGTGGAGCATTGCTCTGGCTCTTAATGAGGGCATTTGCTGCGGGATGTACCGCACTAACAGGAGTGGAAGCCATCTCGAATGGTATTCCCGCTTTCAAACAACCGGAATCCCGGAACGCCGCCACTACTTTGACTGTTATGGCTCTGATAATGGCAGTGCTAATCCTTGGATCAGGATTCCTCGCCTACAAACTCAACGCCCATCCTATTGGGCCAGAAGAGACTTTGGTTTCGGCGATGGCGCGCCACATTTTCGGCGGAGGAATTCCTTACTATGTTTTGCAAGCGGCCACTGCTGCCATCCTCGTACTGGCGGCTAACACGTCCTTCGCCGACTTTCCTCGGCTGGCCAGTTTGCTGGCTGCGGACAGGTTTCTTCCGCGGCAGCTCGCCAGTCGCGGTGACCGGCTTGTTTTCTCTAACGGGGTTTTGCTGCTCGCTTTATTCGCCTCAGTTCTGATCATGATCTTCAAAGGGAATGAGCAAGCAATGCTACCGCTCTATGCGTTGGGGGTTTTTATCTCGTTCACGCTCTCCCAGGCAGGAATGGTGGTCCATTGGAAACGCTTGCGCCAGGTGGACGAAGCCAAGCGACGCATCAAGGAAGAAGAAGAGATACATCGTACCGAAACAGGAGATGCAGATGCTGCCAGCCACGAAGCAGAACGACTGCAGGCCATCGAGCGCGACGCGGGAGGAAACTGGCTCCTCTCAATGGTGATTAATTCGATTGGCGCTGTCGTTAGTTTTGTGGTGTTTGGCGTCATTACGGTTACAAAATTTACGCATGGCGCCTGGGCGGTAGTTCTGCTAATCCCACTGATCGTTTGGATGTTTCGATCAATAAGGGAGCATTACCTGGAAATTGCCAGGCAGTTATCCACCGAGGGCGTCGTCCCGGAAACTTCCATCACCAAGCATCAGGTCCTCGTGCCCATCTCGGGAATTCATCGCGGCGTGATCTTCGCGCTTGAGTACGCGAAATCTATAGCCCCCGGTCACGTGACTGCTGTTTATGTAGATTTCAATGAGGAGGCGACGCAAAAGCTCAGAGAGAAGTGGCCGGTCTGGGGTAAAGGAGTGGAGCTTGTAATCCTGCAATCGCCCTATCGCTCGCTAACCCGCCCGTTGCTGCGTCACGTTGAGCGCCTTTCAAGACAGAGCGATAAGCAAATGATAACCGTGCTTTTGCCTGAGTTTGTACCGGCAAAATGGTGGCATCAACTACTGCACAATCAAAGCTCGTTGCTGCTAAAAGGCTCACTGCTCTTTAAAAAGGGTGTGATAGTAACCAGCGTGCCTTATCATTTGGAAAAATAGTTTGCGAGCGTTTCGTGAACGCGAAACGAGATAACGAATGGGGTCGCCGTGAAGGTGTTTGCGCGAGTGGAATTTTGGCTTGCTTACTAACTGCTGGCGGCATCGGCCTCACCGGCTCGTCCGGCGAGAAAGCATGAGCGGCAATAAACCGGCCGGCCTTGAGAGGGATAAAAAGGAACAGTTGTCTGTTGCCCGCATTGAGCGCACTGCACTGAGACTTCAATACGTTGTCGCACGCCCGAGGATTGCGCGGCCGTGATGGCGGCCAGTCTTTCATTTTTAGCTTGCTTGCACGGCTTACAACGCTTCGGTTCGTTCTTTAATCCTTTGTCATGGAAAAAAGCTTGCTCGCCCGAAGTCCAAATGAAACTCTCGCCGCAATCTACGCATTTAATTGTGCGATCGGGATGCTCGGGTTCCGAGTTGGTTTTCAAATCACCAACATGATCTTGTTCGAACATGGTTCGCTCTCCCTGGGTCGTTCTATCCCACGACTGTTGGCGGGGCCACTGGAAGCGGTTTTTCCGTCATCTTGAAGGAGCCGCTGTTCTTTCCTGGCGAGCATCGGGGTGAGCGTCGGCTACCTCGAACAGGCGAGCAGTGGGAAAAAAGTATAACTATGGCGAAAATGTGTCAAGATAAAAAGCTAACGCGCGGTGAAAGTGAAATCGGTCTCATGACTCGCGAGGCGACGAAGAAGCAATGAAAGTTTTGGTTATAGGTTCCGGTGGCCGCGAACATGCGCTAATTTGGGCGTTAAAACAGACTTCTGCTGTTCCGCTCAAACTTTATTGCGCCCCTGGCAATGCGGGAATTGCGCAATTGGCGGAATGCTCCGACATTTCGGTCAACAACCATTCGGCGCTGATGGATTTTGCGCGTGCCGAGGCGATCGACCTGACGATTGTTGGTCCGGAAGTGCCACTGGCTAACGGAATTGTTGACGAATTTGAAAACGACGGCTTGAAGATTGTCGGACCTTCGCGAGCGGCAGCGCGTCTGGAATCAAGCAAAGCGTTTGCAAAAGATTTCATGCGACGTCATGCGATACCGACGGCTGATTATGTGATTGCGAATTCAGGTGACGAAGCTTTGCAGGCGGTTCGAAGCGGCAGGTTTGGCGGTGCGCTTACGCCCATCGTTGTTAAAGCAGACGGGCTCGCTGCCGGCAAAGGAGTTATCGTCGCGCCGTCGCGCGCTGAAGCTGAACGCGCTACCGCTGAACTGTTGAGCGGAAGTCTGATAACACAAGAAGCAGCTAGCCACATTGTTATCGAAGCAGCGCTCGAGGGAAGAGAAGTTTCAATTCTCCTTTTCGCCGATGGCAGCGATTATGCGCTTATGCCAGCGGCCCGCGATCATAAACGCATCAGAGAAAATGATACGGGTCCAAACACCGGGGGCATGGGCGCGATAACCGACACATCCGTCCTCGATGCTGAAACACGCGCGCAAATCGTGCGCGAAATTGTCGAGCCAACTCTCGACGGCGCAATGAAAGAAGGCTTTCCGTTTCGCGGCGTGTTGTTTATCGGCTTGATGCTGACTGCTGACGGGCCAAAAGTGCTCGAGTACAACGTGCGATTTGGTGATCCGGAAACCCAGGCAATTTTGATCAGACTTGAATCAGATCTGTTCGAGATCTTTCAGGCGCTCGGGGAGGGTCGCCTGCGAGACATTAATCTTCGTTGGCACGAAGGGTCATCTGCTTGTGTGGTGCTGGCGAGCGGCGGCTATCCCGGTCCGTACGAGACAGGGGCGCGCATCGAAGGGTTGGATCGCGTTATTGTTGGCCCAGGCCTGCAAGTCTTCCACGCTGGAACGTCATGGTCTGAAACGGGTGAGTTGGTGACGGCCGGTGGCCGCGTATTTGGTGTTACCGTCTGGCAAGCGACTCTGGATGAGGCCCTGGCGCGATGTTACGAAGCCGTAGACCAGATTGACTGGCCAGGCAAACAATACCGGCGCGACATCGGGCGCGTCGAGCAAAAAGCAAGAAGTTCTGAGTCCAAGCTTTAGGTAGGTCAGTTTGGGTTGTTATAGCTACTTGTGAGCGGACGCTGGGGCCCGGGGAACGCGAAGCGATCTCATTAGCACCGTGGCTTCAGCCCGGTGGTCAAATTCCAAAAATGATTTCTGAACCGTTTCCAACGGTTTTTCCTGCTTCTCTGCCAACAAAAACCGTTAGAAACGGTTCTTTGTTAATGCCGGTTTGTTTATCACCGGGCTAAAGCCGCGGTGCTAATGAGATCGCGACGCGTCCCGCACCGGCACTCTCGGATAAAGCGGCAAATCACAACGATCTTCTCGAAATCCCAAACTGACCACTACCAGGATTAGCGGTTCTGGAAGGGAATGCGGCTCAACTGCTATACTCCAACTTCAATTTGGGCTTGGTATTTTGAACCCTTCGCAATTATTCGTCGTACAAACATATGCGGACGGCCAGAAGTTAAGGCGGATGGGTTTCACACGCCACCGCACCGGGGTTTTCGCAACCACGATCTAACATCCAATCGCTAGAGGATCGGTGAAAAATGGGACTTCTTAGCAGAATAAAACGCTCTATGCGCGCACTGTTCGGCGGCATAATCGAATCAACCGAGAACCCCGAACTTATACTGCAGCAAACCATTCGCGACATGCGCGATCGCGTGCCGGAACTCAATAATTCCGTGGCGCAGGTGATGGCCACTGAAAAGCTGCTGGCCAAAAACAAAGAGCGACTGGAAACGCAGGTGGTGGATATTGATTCGAAAATCAAAGCCTCGGTAAAACTGGGCCGCGACGATATTGCAACCGCCTACATCGGCCAGTTGGGCCAGGCGCAGATGGACCTGCAAAAGACGGGACAACAGCTTGAGCATGCGACGCTTGCCTCGGCCCAGGCGCTGAAAGCACGCGACAATTATGTATTGCAGATGCAGCGGCGCACCGCCGAGGCGATGCAATTGATCAATCAATCGAAGCAGGCGAAGCTTCAGGAGCAATTGGCCGCCATCATGGAATCGTTCCAGATTGGTGACGATGCCTCGACCTTCAATGAAATGCGCGACAAGATCGATCGTCGCGCTGCTGCTGCTGAGGCAAAGTTACAGCTCGGTTCAGCATCTGTAGACAATCAGATGCAGGACATCGAGCGCGAAGCAATGGACATGCAATTACAGGACAAACTGCTTGCTTACAAACGCGAAATGGGACTTTTGCCGGCGGCTTCCGGCGGCAGTGCACCCCAGGCGCTCCCCGCGGAAGGTGAAAGTGGCGCAAGCAGGAATTAGACTGGAACTCGGTAATGTTTTGCGTGAGATTGTTAGTGCGCTCGAAAATCGTTTTATTGGATAGTTCAAGGTTATGGCCGAGTTCCCGAAGTTCGATTACAAGTATTTGAAAGAGGCATTCAAGGAACCTCTAAATTTCTGGGGCTTGGCGAGCTTTGCGGCGGTTGCCGCTTACACTCAGGATGTAGCAATCCTTGCCGGCGCCCTGGTCGCAGAAACAGCCTACTTAGCAACCGTGCCAGCCAGTTCATTTTATCGTCGCCTGGTCGACCGCCGCGAAAAACAGCGCCTGCTCAAACAGCGCGACCAACAACGCGAGGCTTCCATCAAACTTTTCGATCCACGCGAGCGCGAGGCGGTTGAATACCTGCGCTGGATGAAGAACCAGATTTACTCAAACTACAAGAAATTCACCGGCACCAAACAGGTCCCTTCCAACATTCAAAGTCTGGATCAACGTTGGGAAGATTTTGTCGATTTACTGGACGTCTACCGGCGCCGCAAGCACCACCTCCGTTCGATCAATCGCCAGGCAGTGCAGAACCAGCTTGTCCAGGCAGAACGCTCCGTGGCAGCTTCGCGCGACGATCGCGAGCGGCGTATTCAACAATCAAATGTCGAGATCCTTAAGAGAAGGGTGGCGGCGTTTCAGGACATCGAGCGCTCGGTGAAATTGGTTGAAGGGCAATTGCAGTCAATCGAAAACTTCTTTGGCCTGGTTAACGATCAGGTTGTCACCCTGCCCACGCCTGAACGCGTCTCAGCTCTTGACTTCGAACAGCTAAGCGACTCGATTGCCATGACCAAGCAGATGCTGGAAGAAACCTCAGATACTTTTGCTGCGCTTGACACTCACAATCGCACGATCGGCAACTACGAATTGCTGCTCAACAGCTCCTCCTCGAAATAGCAAAATACAGGACCGCGAGATTTTGCGGAACCGCGAGCGGTAGCGACCGGATGCTACGGCCAACTTGGCGGGAATCAATCAATTCCGCTTTTGCGGAACCGCGAGCGGTAGCGACTGGATGCATGGTCGCAACACAGGACCGCAAACGAAGCGACGGCTGCGCTGCTCATGCACAGAGTTGCGGAACCGCGAGCGGTAGCGACCGGATGCTACGGTCAAGATGCGAATCGGCAGGGAACTCCGGTTTTGCAGAACCGTGAGCAACGCTCGACGATGCTAAGCTCAACTATGCCCCGTTGCAAAATCATTTCAGCTGCGAGCCGATGAAAAATTCCTGGCAATGCGGAACCGCGAGCGGTAGCGACCGGATGCTGGCTTTCAACCAACCTCGTTTGTATAACTACTGATGAGGTCACTTCAGCACGAATGCAAACCTATGACGAATACTCCGACGAACGTATTCCTTTCGGCTACCTTATTACATTTCGAAGTTATGGCACCTGGCTACACGGAACGAGCCGGTCAGTTGACCGCTTTCATAATATTTATGGCACTCCAAAACTGCCGGCGGATAAAAAACGCAAACAGTACAACCGAAGTCTACTCAAGCAGCCTCCAGTTAAGCTAACTGCAGCCCAACGCGCTGCAATCCTCGCGGCAATCACAGAAACGTGTGAAATTCGTAAATGGGAATTGTGGGCTTCGAACATTCGTTCGAACCATGTTCATGCGGTCATTTCTGCCAACAGTAAACCGGAGCCAATACTGAGCGCGCTGAAAGCCAATGCAACACGGAAGATGAGAGAAGCCGGTTGTTGGAGTTCCGAGAGAAGTCCTTGGGTATTTCGCGGTAGCAAGAGGTATCTATGGACGGAAAAGGACCTGGACAATGCGATAGCCTATGTTTTGTACGAGCAAGGCGACCCTTTGCCATAACAATAAGAGCGTGGTTGTAGCTTTTGCAGAGTTGAGCTTAACATCCGGTCGCTACCGCTCGCGGTTCCGCATTACCGGCAATTCTTCTCGGCTTGCGGAGGTGCTTTCGTAATGCGTTTGGTTGAAAGCTAGCATCCGGTCGCTACCGCTCGCGGTTCCGCAACTGTGGCCATTTTTTATAATCGAAAATATTTTTTGTTTACTACACCCTTCTCCGCAAAATCCAGTCACGAAACTGTCCCATTTTCACCGCGCTGAGGGCCTCAAAACGACCGCTAATCAGTAGTTTAGAACTTAACGTAGAGCCTCAATAAATACACTATAATGCATTGAAAAAAAAGATGACCACTACATATTGACATCCGACTTTCAAAGGAGTATATTCCGCTGCGCTTGAGGGCGAGGCGGGTTGACTTGGAGCAGCGGCAGGCCCCTGAAACTGCTCTCCACCTGAATTTTTCGCTTCGAACAAAGCCAACCGAAGTATCCGCTACACACCACAAGATACGGTCGCGTCTACTATAATGTAGCTGTAGAACCGTCTTTGAAACTCCCGATAACGGCTCGTGTCCCCGGCACGAGAAAGGCAGATTAAGATGAGCGCAGCCATCGGCAAACAGACCCCCGCAGCAGACGTATCTTCAAAGAACAGCGCTGCTCCAGCCACACGTCGCAAAAGCCAGCCACTGGGGCTAAACGCCAAACGTGTGATTAGCAAGCGTTACTCGTTGAAGGATGCGAAAGGACGTGCGCTGGAGGAGTGGCCGGACATCGTTCGTCGTGTGGTGGGTCATGTTTCGGCTGCCGAAAAAGATGGTGAGAAGCGGGATCTATTTTTTAATAGCATGAGCGACGTGATGCTGGCGCGCGAGTTTGTTCCCAACACGCCTTGCCTCGTTAACGCCGGCAAAACCAACGGTCAACTGGCTGCGTGCTTTGTGCTTGATGTGCCTGACTCGATAACCGGCATCATGGATCACGCCAAGGCTGCGGCGACGATTCATCAAACCGGCGGCGGCACGGGCATGACTTACGAATTCCTGCGACCTTCTGGTGCGCTGGTTGGTTCAACCCGCGGTGTTGCTTCCGGTCCCGTTTCGTTCATGAACATTGTCAATCAGGTGACAGATGTAGTGAAGCAGGGCGGCGTGCGTCGCGGCGCGAACATGGGCATGATGCGGGTCACGCATCCGGATGTACTGCGCTTCATTCATGCGAAGAACGATCAGCATTCACTGACAAACTTCAATATCTCAGTCAACGTCACCGACAAGTTCCTGAAAGCAGTTGACGACAACGAATGGTTCCAGCTCGAGTTTGACGGCGAGCCGTGGACGGATTCCATTTACGATCCAGTCCGCGACGATGATTACGTTGTCTATCGTCGCGCGGACGGTTCGACAATGACTTTCTGTGACCGTCACGCTTTCCTGAGCGCGGACCTGTCTGAGTGCACTATTGAAGAAGCGCCGCGACCGGGCATGGTCTACGCGCCCGACATCTGGAACCGCATTGTAGCCAGCGCGCACAAATATGCCGAGCCGGGCATTGCTTTCATCGATGAAGTGAATCGTCACAATCACATGATGAAGTCGATGGGGCCGATTTATTCGTGCAACCCGTGCGGCGAGCAGTTTCTGCATTTCTCCAACTCGTGCAATCTCGGTTCTATTGACCTCGCCAAGTTTTACGATCCGGAAAAACGCGTTGATTGGGACCGTCTGCGCGAAGTGACGCATCTCTGCACGCGCTTTCTCGACAACGTCATCGACACCTGCGCTTGGCCGCTGCCGGAAATAAACGACGTCGTCACGCGCACTCGTCCGGTTGGTCTCGGCATCATGGGCTTCGCTGATCTTTGTGTGAACTTGAAAGTCACTTACGGCACGCCCGAGTCAATCGACTTGATGGAAGAGATGATGGACTTCATTCGGCGCGAGTCGTGGAATGCGAGCATCAAGTTGGGCGCAGAGAAGGGCGTGTTTCCGGAGTTTGAGCCAAACCGCGAAGCTTACGAAGATTTTCTTTACAACCAGATCGGCATCTCACGCGATGTGAAGCTGACGCCGCGCAACTATGAAGTGACCACGATTGCTCCGACCGGCACGATCTCGCTCGTGGCCGAGACCTCCTCGGGGATCGAACCAAACTTCTCCTGGGCCTATGTGCGCAAAGATACCTTGGGCACACGGACGTATGTTCATACACTGGCGGCGCAGAGTTTGGGTATCGATGTGGATCAAACCGAGCAGGAGTCGATCGACAAAGCGGCTGACTATGTTTGCGAACACGAAGGCGAGCTGCCGCCGCAATTTATTTCGGCAATGAACATCAGCGCCGAGCAACACGTGCATGTGTTGGCGGCGGCGCAACGCAACGTCGACAACAGCGTGTCGAAAACTTGCAACGGCGCAGTCAATGACACCGTCGAGTCTGTCGATAAACTTTATAGATTAGGACGCCAGCTTGGTTGCAAGGCGGTTAGTTACTATCGCGACGGCTCGCGCGACAATCAGGTGCTGACTTCGATGAAGGCCTCGGATGCGCCGGGCGCGCCGAATTTGACTGTGAGTAGCGAGTTGGCCTGCAATCCCGAAGCGATGGTTGAAGTGGTTGACGAGCCGCCGGCGAGTCATGCTGATGCCGCCATAATTGCGCCGATCGGCGCGGACGCTGAGGTCGCAGCGAGACAACAGATACAAGCGGACACGGCTGCTTCAAACCAGGTAGAAAGCAACGCGCCATCGGCGAGAGCTCAAACGCAGGCGCAAATCGAAGCCATTCGCATCGAGCGGCCGCGCGAGTTGAGCGGCGCCACCTGGCAGATTCCGTTTGATGGGCAGAACCTTTACGTCACCGTCAATCACGATGGCAAGATGATTCAGGAAGTGTTTGCCACTGGTCCAATCTCGGGTGGCGTGGGCTTGCTTGCTTCAAAGATGCTGCGCGGTGGTTTC
>DATNOG010000193.1:0-6670 GCA_035601415.1 Pyrinomonadaceae bacterium
GGTATCCTTGTGCACGATATGGATGACGCCGACAAATGAAGTGGCGCCATAGGTGACCGGGGCCGGGCCGCGCACCACTTCAATGCGTTCGATGTCATTCAAGTCGAGCGTCGTCAGGGCGGGATTGAAGGAGCCGCCCCACGGCACGCCGTCCACCACAAGGAGGAATGCGTCAAGCTCTTTCAATCCCCAGAAATCCGGCACTGCGCTGGCTGGGCCGGCATCTCCACCGGGCGCAACCTCCACGCCAATGGCAAAGGTAAGCGCGCTGCGCAAGTCGTGGTAGCCGCGATTTCGCAGCTCGTCACCGTTGAAGACTTCGACCGCGGAGGGGACATTCTGCGGGTCTTCAGGCAAGCGTGTGACTGTTACCTCCACGCGTTCCTCAATCACTGGTAACTTCTGCGCCGGAGGAGTGCTCTGCGGCGCAGGTGCAGAGGTGGTCTGTGCGCTGGCAGATGAAACCACGCAGCACAGAAAGAGCAATATTCGTTTGATCATAATGGCAGAGAGTACGGGATTCTGGCCAACTACTACCACAGGTAGTAGTGGAAATTCGCAGTCGTGTGGCGAATCAACGGACAATGTGTCCCAGCAACTGATGGAAGAATTTTGGCAAACGTTTCTTTCGGAGAAGCGTGGGGACGAGGTAGGACCCTAACTGAGCGCGAACACGACGTGTTCAATTAAGGAATGCACACTTGAAAGTACAGGTTGAGAATTGAAGGCAAGCGCAACGCCACAAAACGCAAGGCCCGCAAACGCGCTGGTCGTAATATGCCTGGAAATCGCGGACTGGAGCATTGGTCTGTCAGCGTCAGCCGCAAAGGCGAGAAGATGCCGGACACGCCCAAGGATCCCAGCACCTTCATCGTCGCCGAACAGAAATACACCGGCCGGCATGGTGGGCCGGGCACCTTCCGGAATTATCCGGGCGATCTTTACCAACGCAGACGCGAGATCAAGCGCGACGTTGCGCCCTTCGCTTGCAGCCCGTTCATCCGCGGCTTCTTCCGAAGCTTCGGCCCAGTCGCGATCGAGCGAACGACCACAGGGAATAATCAGTAACGAGTCGCGACAGGCTCGCAACAAGCCTCGTTTCATGTTGTCGCGACCTGTGAGATGCCCTTTCTCATGCGATAAGGCCGCGTTGATCTCCTCAGCGGTCAACAAATCAAGCACCTGAGTAGCGATAAACAATCGTGGTCTGAGAATACCGACGATTGCAATCACTGGAAAATAATGATCAATGCGATAACTGGGAATGTTAATGCCGGGAATCGCGATCGGTTCACCCTGGGCTATCCAGTCTGCGGTTAATCGGGCAGTCACGCGCCAGGCCGCGAGACCCCGCTCCATGGCCAGCACAAGACCAATAGTCGATACAAATGCGAGTAACGCCAGCTTGTAACTCACATCTTCCGCCCCATGGCGCGGTTCGTATGCGAGGTATGATGGGACAATTAGAAGCAAGACAAAAAGGATGGCAACCGAAGCTGGAAAAGTACGCAGAAAGAAGATCACTCGAGCACGGCCTGTCGCCGACCAACTGCGCGTGACATTGCCGAACAGTCGCCACAGCGCCGCCGTGACCAGCGTCGCAAGACTATTAAATGTCAGCAACGTCGCCAGTAATAAACAGATGCCCAGGAGTTCGAACACGCTCAGTTCCTTTGCTTCAATTCTCTTCGCTTCTCTTTGATTAAGCGATCCAACTCGTCCAGCAGTTCGCGATCTCTCCCACTGACGGTGTCCACAATACACGCCAGCAGTGGTTCGACTGCCTCTGTGCCCTGTCCAAGTAAACCGTCGATAACGTCTTCTCTGATTCCCTGTTCAAATTCCGCCTGCGAAACTGCCGGCAGATAAATAAATGCGCGGCCGTCCTTGCGGCGCGTGAGCAGCCTTTTCTTGAACAGGCGATCCAGAGTCGTCATCAACGTGGTGTAAGCGATGCCTTCGCCAAATGCCAGGTAGACATCGCGCACACTGACTTCTTCCTGGCGCCAGACCTCGTCTAGGACCTCGCGCTCGAGTTTGCCTAGAGCCTGAGCCGCGACTTCACGCGGCCTTCTGAATCCGCGGAGTGTAAACTTGGGAATCGGCATGGCGAAAATATAGGGGTCGTTTTTACCATAGTCAATGTTGCAACGCCGTGCTGATATGATAAAATTCGCGAACCTTCCCAGGGAGCACACGGAAGACTCGAAACACAGACTGCGAATAGGGGCACGCATGCATTCCTCAGGTCGCCAAGGCATCCTTCCCGTTAGCGCTTACAAACGTGAGCAGGCCGGAATTTCTCGACGCAAACTCTATCCGGTTACTGCTTTCTATTCTACTTTTGCCGTAATCATGCTGGTGTTGGGATTGCGCACCGGGCATCCCTACGAGGCGCTGGTTTTCTTGCTGCTGGGCATCCCGCTATGGACGTTTACTGAGTACACGTCGCACCGCTGGGTATTTCATCGTCACTGGCCCATGTCCACCAGGAAGTACAAAAAGTACTTCACCTACTTGTCTTACAAGTATCTTGACCCAACTCACTTTGGACATCATGAACGACCATTCGACGGCGAACACATAAATGGTCACCTAAAGGATTTGATGCCGGTGTTCCTGGTGGCCCTGCCGCTGAGTCTGCTTTTTCCGAGATATACCGTGCCGATGCTGCTGGCCGGGGTTGTGCAGTGTTATGTGCTGGAAGAATGGATTCACCACTGCGAGCACTACTATCATTTCAAAAATTCTTACTTCCGGCACATCAAGAAGTATCATCTTTATCATCACAGTTCTCGCGGGATCGACCGCGGCTACGGAATTACAAATGCGTTTTGGGACGTCGTATTTGGAACGCGTTTCCAACCACACATTCGCCAGCGACTCTTCGGCCCATCGCGATTCTCGCGGTCTAACCCGCAACTCCAGCAACCAGCAGCCTACAATGTGGATGGCCGGGGCTTGCAGTGACGGCTGGCGTGAAGTATGCCGTCGTTACCGGAGCTTCCAAAGGACTCGGAAAATACTTTGCCCGGGCGCTGGCAGCCCGCAAGCAGAATCTGATCCTGGTGGCCCGGTCGAAAGATAAGCTTCAGGCTTTGGCGAATGAACTGCGGAATGCGCACAGCATTCTTGCCGAGCCCCTCGAATTAGATTTGGCTTCAGCCGGAGCCGGACTACAACTCGCGCAAAAACTTCGCGAACAAGACTTCCAAGCTGAACTGCTCGTGAACAACGCCGGCTTTGGTGAGCGCGGTGAGTTTGTGCAGCTCTCACTCGAGCACCAACTGCAAATGATCCATCTGCACAACACCGCGGTAGTGGAACTGACTTATCAACTGCTGCCGGCAATGATCGAAGCGGGCCACGGCGGCATCATTAATGTGTCTTCAATGGCCGGCTTTCAACCTGTTCCTTACGCGGCGCTGTATTCCGCCACCAAGTCGTTTCTCACCACGTTCTCGATGGCGCTGCGTGAAGAACTAAGGCCATCGGGCGTGAAGGTGGTTACTGTCTGTCCCGGCCGGCTGCGCGCCGATCCTGAAGACGCAGAAGCTCATGAGAAAAGGCAGAAAGTTCCCGGCGGCGAACAACTTCATGAAGATGTAGTAAATGAGACTTTGAAGAAGCTCGACGGCGGCGGCGGCCTCGTTATTCCCGGTCGCCTCAATAGACTCACTGTTCGCGGGCAGCGCCTCATGTCCCTGAATGCTGTCCCAAAGATTGTGGCCAGAATATCCAAGTCTTAGGCCTTGACCTTATCCCAATCATATCCGATCAAACATTAATTGAACTTCAGGAGATCGCGGCAGGTTCATCCCAAACTTCCCTAAATCTCAGTGCCTTTCGTTTGCGCATTTCGCGTCAGTTGAATTTCAAGGTATCATTTGAGGTTTTCAAGTTGCCGATATTCCCTACCGTAGGGTTGCGGCCGGTTTTGAACTATGTCGGAACAAGCCATCACAGTTCGCGGCGCCCGCGTCAACAATCTCAAGAACATCTCGTTTTCTATCCCTATTAATCAGTTGACCGTGGTCACTGGAGTCAGCGGGTCGGGCAAATCGTCACTCGCATTCGACACGATTTACGCTGAAGGCCAGCGCCGCTACGTTGAATCTTTGTCGGCCTACGCCCGTCAATTCCTCGGGCGCATGGACAAGCCGGACGTGGACGAAGTGCGCGGCATTGCTCCGGCCATTGCCATCCGGCAAAAAAATTCCACGCGCAATCCGCGCTCGACTGTCGGCACCCAGACTGAAGTGTTCGACTATCTTCGCCTGCTTTATGCGCGCATCGGCATCACCTACTGCCGCGTATGCGGACACCAGGTTTATAAAGATTCGCCAGAGTCAGTGGCGGATGAAGTGCTGGCGACATTGCCGGCAGGCACACGTTTCTACGTTTTGTTTCCGGCCCGGGCTGGAATTGCCGAAACACAAGCAAACGGAGATGGGGAGAAACGAAGAAACGGGAATGAGGCAAAGCGAAAGAAATCGAAGTCGGCTGATGCTCGTGTTGTTTCTCCTCGTCAGGTAATCACGGCTCATGTAATGAGCCTGATGCAGCGAGGTTTCACGCGGCTCTTCCACAACGGCGAAACAATTGAGCTGCGTTCGCCAGACGATTACCTGCTCGATAGTTTCGAAAATGTTTTTGTCATGGTCGACCGGTTGGTTGCGGGGCCCGATATTCGCCAGCGACTGGTTGACTCGCTGGAGATATGTTTTCAGGAAGGGCACGGCACGGCGAACATCGAAACCGTTGCAGGTGAACCCAAACGTCTGAAGTTTTCCGACAGGTTCGAATGTAAGTATGACGGCACACTCTACGCAGAACCTGAACCACGACTCTTTAGTTTCAATAATCCATACGGCGCGTGTCCCACCTGTCAGGGCTTTGGTAACACCATCGGACTTGATCTCGATTTGGTAATCCCCAACCCCGGTTTGAGCCTAAAGGAAGGCGCGATCGAGCCATGGACCAAGCCGCAGCACGAGTGGGCGTTGGATGAGCTGAAGCAGTTTTGCAAGTCGGAAAAGGTTTCGATGACCATTCCTTTCGCGCAACTTTCGCGCGCGGAACAGCGGTCAATTGTTGAGGGCAAGCGCGATTGGGGCGGCGTACGCGGCTTTTTTGATTGGCTGGAAACCAAGAAATACAAGCTGCACGTACGCGTTTTTCTTTCCAAATACCGCGGCTACACGTTATGCCCTGACTGCGGCGGCGGGCGGCTGCGACAGGAAGCGCGCGATGTAAAGGTTGGCGACGCCACCTTGCCGGAAGTTTGCTCGCTGGCCATTAAGGACGCGGCCGTTTTCTTTGATTCACTGGAACTCACGACTGAACAGGCAGCAATCGCAGAACGAATTCTGTTTGAAGTAAGACGTCGCTTGCGTTTTATGGTTGAGGTGGGCCTCGACTATCTGACTCTGGATCGACTGGCTTCAACGTTGTCCGGCGGCGAGGCGCAACGAATTCAGCTCGCCACCAATCTGGGATCCTCATTGGTAGGAGCGCTGTACGTTCTGGATGAGCCATCCATTGGCCTGCACCCGCGCGATAACGACCGGCTGATTCGGCTGCTCCACAATTTACGCGACATCGGCAATACCGTTCTCGTTGTCGAACACGATGAAGACATGATGCGCGCCGCCGATCACATTCTGGATATTGGCCCGTCTGCGGGCGAACTCGGCGGCCGTGTCATTTACGAGGGTGACTTTCCCGGATTGCTAATTGACGAAGGCTCACTGACGGCGCGTTATCTCCGTGGCGAATCCGAAATCAAAGAGCCCAAGCAACGGCGCTTAATTCAGAAGCGGCGTTTAAATTTGCATGGCGCCTCCGAACACAACTTGAAAGGGATCGACGTTGAATTTCCGCTCGACATGCTGGTGTGTGTTACCGGAGTTAGCGGCTCAGGCAAGTCAACTTTGATTCACGATTGCATTTACGCCGGGTTGAAGAAGCAACGAGGTGACTGGCAAGGTCACGTTGGCGCGTTTGCGAAACTGGAAGGCGGCCAGTTTGTCGACGACGTAATACTGGTGGACCAGTCGCCGATTGGCCGCACGCCCCGCTCGAATCCAGTCACCTACATCAAAGTTTACGATGGTATTCGTGAAGTGTTTGCTTCAACGCGGGAGGCGCAGGCACGCGGACTGGATCCTTCACACTTCTCGTTCAACCTGCCGGGCGGACGCTGCGATGTCTGCCAGGGCGACGGCACGGTGACTGTCGAGATGCAGTTTCTCGCCGATGTCGAGCTGGTTTGCGAAGAATGCAAAGGCACGCGCTTTAAGCAACAGATTCTGGATGTGCGTTATCGCGGCAAGAACGTGCACGAAGTCTTGAACATGACGGTGCGCGAGGCTATCGGTTTCTTCCGCGAAGTCGCAAAGATTACCAATAAGCTGAAAGTGCTAGATGAAGTTGGACTGGGTTACCTGCGGTTGGGCCAATCGGCAACGACGCTGTCGGGTGGTGAAGCCCAGCGCATCAAGCTGGCAGCTCAACTTTCAAAACGCACTGGCGCAAAAACGCTTTATATTTTCGATGAGCCGACCACTGGGTTGCACTTTGACGACATCAACAAACTGCTGGCCGCCTTTCGTGCTTTGATCGATGCCGGCGGTTCGCTATTGGTGATTGAACATAATCTTGATGTGAT
>DATNOG010000194.1:0-19730 GCA_035601415.1 Pyrinomonadaceae bacterium
CACGGCGGCGAAGAAGTTTGGCCCCGACGCCATTGTGCTCAGCGGCACGCTGCGCGACTTTGATTATTACAACCCTTCAGTGCTTGAAACCTTCGGGAACTTTATCCGAACGACCAGAATTCCCGTGCTGGCTATATGCGGAGGCCACCAGCTCGTTGGGCTGAGCTTTGGCACCCGGGTTATTACGCTGGATCGCATGCAGCAACATGAGCAACGCGAGGCCCGGCCGATCGAATACCAGTACCGCTTCGTGCGCATTATCGACCCGGGCGATCCGATTTTCCGCGGCATGGCCGACGGCGAGGCTTCGGATCCTGCGAATAACACAATGCAGGCGCGCGTGCTGCGCGTGTGGCAAAATCACGGCTTGCAACTCGATCGGGTGCCGCAGGGGTTTAACCTTCTGGCGACTTCATATCTTTGCCGTAATCAGATGATGGTGAAGCGCACCGATGGCCAGCTTATCTACACTGTACAATTCCACCTCGAGAAGTCATTCGAAGACTGGAACAAGAGCCGCACGCGCTGGGAACATCAAAACGAATCGCGCGACGGCCGCATCCTCTTCGAGAACTTTCTCTTCCTCGCACTGGCACATCAGAATTAACAAAAAGATGGGCGGCCATTATTCGCGCACAGCAGTCGTCAGTTCCCTTAACTAAAGAAAGCCTCGCGCGCGCTGCCACCCTTCTCGCCCGTCGCGACAAAGACCTCGCTGCCATTTTGAAGCAATATGGTCCACCGCCACTCTGGGCACGCAAGCCTGGCTTTGCGACACTGGTAAAGATAATTCTCGAACAACAAGTCTCATTAACATCAGCAACTGCAGTGTTCGCCCGCCTAAATAAAAGCATCGTTCCCTTCCAACCGGCACAGATGCTTTTGTTGGGTGAGCCTCATTTGAAATCAATGGGCCTGACGCGTCAGAAAACTGCTTACTGCCTGCATCTATCTGAATCGTTAAGTGAGAAGCGGTTAAGCCTCAATAAATTGCCACGACTCAGCGACACGCAGGTGAAGGCACAGCTGATGGAAGTGAGGGGCATCGGCTCGTGGAGCGCCGACATTTATTTGCTGATGGCGCTGCGCCGGCCGGACGTTTGGCCGGCGACCGATTTGGCCCTCGCAATAGCGGCAAAGCAATTAAACAGATTGAAATCAAGGCCAGGTCCGGATGAGTTGAGCGAGATTGCAGAAGGCTGGCGGCCCTTTCGCTCAGTGGCCGCGCGAATGTTATGGCAGTACTACCTGGCGCAACGGAAAGAGTGGCGCAAAACTGATGTTGCTGCTCGTTGAATTATTTAGAGACCGTTGAGGTTTTTGCCTGCTTGAGCGCAGTCAGATCTATTTGTTTGGTAAGCGGCACATTCTCCGTGGTGCGTTCGATCAGCTTATCGACGACTGCTTTTAGATCTCCCGTCTGATGATAAATCTCCAGTTGCTCATCTGCCGACGTTCCGCGCTGCAGAATCGTGTGGATGTGTTCCACTTCCTTACGCGACCCCAACGGATCGAGAACGTCGTCAACAAAGTCGAGCAGCTCAAGAATCAGATCTCGCACCGGCACTTCCTTTTGCTTGCCAAAATCGACCATCTTACCGTCGAGTCCCCAACGCACCGCGCGCCACTTGTTTTCCTGAATCAACATGCGCCGGTAAAGCCGAAAGCCGAGATTCTTCTCAATCAGCATGTTGAGTTTTGCGACAATCGCCTGAAACAAAGCAGCGATGGCAATCGTGTCGTCGACCCGCGTGGGAATGTCGCAAATGCGAAACTCAAGCGTGGGGAAAAACGGATGCGGGCGAATGTCCCACCAGATTTTCTTGCCGTTGTCGATGCATTTTGTTTTGATCAGCAGTTCGACATAACGCTGAAAACTGCCGTAAGAATCGAAGTGATCGGGAATATCGGTGCGCGGAAACTGTTTGAAGATTTCGGTACGATAGGATTTCAGTCCGGTGTTATGGCCCATCCAGAAAGGCGAAGAAGTGGTCAGCGCCAGCACGTGCGGCAGGAAATAGCGGGCCGCGTTCATGATGTGAATCGCGCGCTCGCGATCCGCCATGCCAACGTGAACGTGAAGCCCGAAGATCAGCAGCGACCGCGCCACTGTTTGCAGTTCCTGCACCAATAGTTCATAGCGCTCGTCGTCGAAAATTTCCTGGTCCTGCCAGCGCGAAATTGGATGCGTCGAAGCCGCAACAATGACTAACCCATTCTTTTGCGCCAGACTCGAAATAATGCTGCGCAAGCGGGTGATGTCGACGCGCGCTTCCTCAATGTTTTTACAAACCCCGGTGCCGACTTCGACCATCGACTGGATCATCTCCGGCTTGATCTGCTCGCCGAGCAGCATGGTGCCTTCTTCGAGAATCTCAACCACGTGCGAACGCAGCTCACGCGTTTGCGGATCGACGATCTGAAACTCTTCCTCTATTCCCAGAGTAAAAGTACTAAACATAAGGATTCAAACTTACCTTTGCGCGCCGCGTGCCAGCGCTCTCTTGATCATGCGCCAGTCGGGCGTCGCTTTACGAATAAACTCATGGCGCACATGCCTGAAAGCGCTGACCGCGGAATGCACCGGACTATAAAGATCGAAGTGAACGTACCAACGTCGCGGCGCGCCATTCACAAAAAGGAAATGCAGCACCGCGTCGATGCGCGATTTTTCATAGAAACCACCGCTCGTATTTCGATGGTTGGCCCAGCGCCTGGTGAAATCTTTACGGCGCGCGAGCGTCGCTTCCAACAAAGGCCAGGAATTAAATTCGATTCCGACTCCGCCCTCGCCGTAAACATTGGTTACATTCCTGATGAAATGCCAGGCGTCTTTCGCTTGCAAGCGCGCCAGAATAAGCAGCAGTGCCTGTTGCTTATCAACGGAGAGCGCGTTGAATGCTGCTTCATCTGTTGGCGCATCCCAGAGGCCGGCCAGCTTGCCGTTCAAAGCATCGCGCAAATCAGCAGCAAGCTCGGACCATACCAGTTGCTGAACGTCCGCGGATGTTTCAACCGTTTCCGAGTTCACTTTCAATCAAAGAACGATTCTCTTCCGTCAGATTCTGGAATCGCAACCCAACGCCGCGGCCGGGATTGTTATAGACGACTTCCGCGTTGGCAACTACCTGTTTACCATCTGTCAGCGGAATGCGAACCAGAAGCGATGCGCCTTCCGGCAAGCTTGCCTGCGTGTTCATGTAAAAGCCGCCGACGCTGATGTCCTTGGTGCTGGCGACGCCGGTCGCATCGTTCCCATCAAAAAACACATCGACGATCAGCCGCGAACGATCATAACGCCGCCGCTCGTCCGGTTCCGGTTCCTGCGGGCTTTCATCAAGTTCATCAACCACAGTGAGTTTCTCCTGAGTTTGTCAAAAGTTGCGACTATTGTACACGTTTTTAGCCGTCGTGCTTTTCGCTGATTAAGAAGGTCGGGACCATACCGCCACCCGAGCTGACATTGGCCAACTCGGTGAATGAAAGCCTCGTAAAAGCTGACTTTACCTTGCCATTAAACAACAAAGGATCGAGGTCCACCAGTTGTTCCGCAAACTCGAAAGTGCCGTCTGGTTGCAGGGCCGGAAATGTTTCGCGGGCCGTCGGCACGCGTTCCTGCACCAGATAGTCGCCGTTTTTCAAAGCTTGCGCGAGCGCAGTGTCCCAGTCATTCTCATCCGCCATCCAACCGATCGTGATTCCGTGACCACCGTAATCGTCATTTGGTTTCAGGACAAGACGGCGACTGTTTGATCTTATGAATTCCAACAGGTTGATCTGTTCGCCATGGTAATCGCTGGTCTCATCGCGCACCAGCCTGGTCCAGGGGACGTGCTTGCGAATGGCTTCCTGTTCATCGCGGGAAAACAGCGACGCGCGGCGCTGATCGGTCAAGACTGCAAACAGCGCTTTCTTGTGAATCAGCTTGGAGCGAAAACTATTGACCATGCAGATAGCCCCAGCGCGATACGCATCCAGCAGCGCGGGAGACTCGCGCAGGATTGGCAGATACTCGTTAACCAGCAATCGCTTGTAAACGATGTCGATTTGAAAGTCGCCGGCGCGCAACCGGTTGTTATTAAACTCAAGTTCGTCGGGCGAACAGATACGCGTCGGATAACCTTCCTTTTCAAAGAACTCTTTGAAAAGTTCAAACTCATTCTGCGTCGGCATGTCTTTCAGATCGACGATGGCAATCTGCGGCGTACTGTCAGGCGTGCGCCCGAGAAACTCTTCGTAAGAATCGAGCAGCACGTCAAGCATGAAGCGCCGCCCGTACAGCGGCCGCACGTTATAGCTCTCGCCGAACTTTTGCATCACCGGAAGACGCGAAAAAATATCGTAGGCCGCGTCGACGTACGCAATTCCCGCCGGACTCTCTCCATTGAGTTCTACAAAACTATAGGCTTTTTCGGTGAGGAACGAATCCAATCGCGCTGTAGGCGAAACCGCGCTGTAGCCCGGATCGATGCTGATCAGTTCCCGCTCAATTTCCGTAACGCCCAGGTCTACGACAATCGAATCGTCGGCGATCGCGGCGTCTTTCACCTTCTGAATTGCAGCCCATACGGTTTCGCACGCGACGCGAATCATGGCGAAATCGTCTTCAGCAACGAAGTGCGGACGAAGATAGGGCGACAAGCGGCGGCCAGCAAAAATCAGCTTCGCTTGCTCGAGCCCTTCATCGAGCAGCGCGCGCGAAGACTCGGCCAGCTCGTTGTCGCGGAGCAGTTCGTGATAACGCGTAACGGCGTCATGCAACATAGGCGTCGGCTACGAATCGTAAATCGAGAAATGCGTCAGGAGGGCGTTAGAGTAACACAGCCGCATGAGGCGCGGCCAAGGTTGAGGAAGAGGGGTAGTCTAATGCAGTTTGAACTTACGGCCTTTCTTATTAGCACCGTGGCTTTAGCCCGGTGATCGGTGAATAGGCTCCAAAGGGAAACCGTTTAAACGGTTTCCGGTTTGTGTCCGACCCACGGTCACCGCGCTGAAGCGACGGTGTTAATGAAATAAGATTGACAAATTGCATCAGTACCGGAATAGACCAATCTTTGCGTTGGTTACTTATCGGGCGGGAAGCGCGATGGTCAACTTCTTTTTGTTACGAACGACGACTACCGTGGTGTTGGTGCTCTTATTTACCAGTCCCGAAGCTGAGCGGGTAACCTTCGACTCACCGTTTACCGATTCGATCACATCGCCGGGCCGGAGGCCGGCTGCGAATGCCACGCTATTAGGCTGCACATAAACGATGAGCAAGCCACCGGTTGCACCCAACCGCGCGGCGACCCTTGGTTTGATGGCGATGGCTTCAATTCCCGGCACCAACATTGGAGGCGGAGCCCATGTCCGCGCGTTAAACATAATGGGACCAAAGAACGGCTCGGGAGATTCTGCCAACTTGATCTTGAATGCCTCCAACGCTGCCGTGCCTGGACGCACAACGGTAAAATTAACAAAGCTTCCGGGCGCCGTGTCCTGAAGAAACATGGAAAAGTCTTCGGCGTTTTGAATCATTTCATCGTTTACTCGGAGGATGACATCGCCGGGCTTCAACTCCGCCGTCGCTGCCGGGCTTCCGGGAACAACCGAAGTAAGTAGAATGCCCTGTCGCTTCTCGGCCAGTGCCCGCGCGCGATCGCCTTGCCAGCCAACCTTCAAGATCCGCTCAAGGGTGAGCTTGCCAATCGGCTCTCCACGTACTCCCAACCACGGCCGTGGCACACTGGCCTGTCGCGCAATCACGCGTCCGGCTGCAGTGCGAACCAACTCGATAGGTAATATCGAGGCCTCGTCGCCTTCGACCGCGTTTACAATGCCGAGCGGTTCTCCAGAGTCATTAACGGCCACAGCGCCGATGTTTGCCTGCGTGATCTTTGGCGACTTGATTCGCACTCGAGCGAGCGTTCTCGTTGCGCTCCGCGTTACATCGACAACCGTAGCTTCGGTTTCGCCGACGCGAACATAGATGCCGCCCTTCGCGCCTGGCTCATTTTGTGAAACCGGTTCCGGTCCAATCAGGCGCACGCGCTGCCCGGCTTGAATGGAATCCTCAATTGCATCCGTACTCTTGGGAAGATTGCTGGCGCTCAGCGTGATCACCGACAGCCCAGTCAATCCGTCGAGGCCCACGTAACGCCCCAGGAGATTTCTGCCGTCGCGCGTGACGATCTTCACATCGACCGTAGCAAAACTTCTTTGAAATGCATTTGGCGGGAGAGCAGGGATTGCCAGAGGCGCGGGTGACCCTGATTTGACTCTCGCTGAACCGGGCGGAGCAGGCGCCGTCGGCGCGGCCGGAGCAAACGGCAACGGTGGTGGCAGCTCGGCCTCCGCTTCGGGTAACCACGCCGCAATCGTTTGCCCGTCGCTCATTGCCAATCCGGCGATCACGTTCGTGTGAACTTCGCCGCCCATCTGAAACGCTTCATCAATATTTGCAAGCGCGCCAAACTGTTCATTCCCGCGCAGGAGCAGGCGGATGACTTTTAGTCCATTGAGACGGTGCAGGATAGTAACAACCTGCGGCGCTGTTCTGGTTTCAACTTGAGCCGGACGAGGCGGTTTGGTGATTTGCGATTCGACAGTGCGCGACACCGTAAGCGTCTGCGCCGTTACACTAACGCACAGTACCAGGCCCATCAGCAGGGCTTGTAACGAACGAACTGTTTTAACAGTAATCATTGCTTAACCGATCTTATTTACCAGGAATCTCTCAGCGCCGCATTTACCGGCGTCGGATTTCGCGCCAGCACGCGTGACGATCCAAAACTAACTGTCGGCAGCGAAATTGTCCGCGAGCTTCCCCGGCCATCATCAACCGAAACTTTTAGTGATTGATAAGAAGTACCAAGGGGAAACACAGACCAGCCCATTGCAGTTTCCGTCGGCCGCAAGACTGGAGCAGGCGTGGCGCTTAGGTCTGTCGCTTTCACCCGTCCATTCCGGGCGACTGCGTATTGCGGTACCGAGCTTCCGTTGCCTTTAGTAACCTTCCGTACCGGGGTACTGGTTTGGACATCGGTCGGGTTTGAAGGATTAGTTGGCGTTGTTCCAGCAACTTCCTGACGCGCTTGTTCGCTTCGCTTGCTCTCACCTAACGGCGCCGTTTTACTATTTGACTCTGACGCTGGTCCATTGGCTTGAGCTGCCGGCGCTGACGCCGTACTTCGCGATCTCACATTCATCACGATTACCGCGAACCCCAGCAGCAAAACCAAGGTTGCAAAAGCAACTGACCGATTACCAAAACCATAGCCTGACAAAAGGTCGCGACGCGCGGAGCGGGACGAGGCCAGGCGCGCGCGCAACTTAAAATCGAAATCGGCTGGTGCTTCGACCGTGCCGACGCTCGCCACCATGTTCCTAAGTTCTTGCTGCTCATCGCCAAACTTTGCGCACGAAGCGCAGCTTGTTAAATGCTCGCGCACCGGCGTGCTTAGCAATTCGCCAGTTGCGGCTTCTTCAAGTTCACGACGCACATTGCGACAGTCAGTTTTGTTCATGGTATTCCTCAGAAATAAGCTTTCATTTTCTCTCGCAAAAATCCTCGGGCCCGGCTAATGCGCGACTTCACCGTGCCTTCGCTGGTTTGCAGTATGCCGGCAATCTCTTCATAGGTGCGGCCTTCGACATCGCGGAGAATAAGCGGTGCGCGATATTTTTCGGGAAGCGTGCTGATTGCCCGCGCGATAGCGTTGCGCCGTTCCGCATCAACCAACTCCTTATCAGGCAACGGCCGCTCGTCTGCCGGATTAAACTCCTGAGGTTCGCCTCCATCGCGCGACTGGAAAAACCCGGTCAGCGAAACCAGCTTGCGACGTTTCCGCTTTCGCAACTCACTAATCGCCAGGTTAGTGGCGATGCGATAGATGTAAGTTGAAAACGCATAGCTCGTCTGATAACGCTCGGCGGCGCGGTAGACTCTCACAAAAGTCTCCTGAGCCAAATCAACAGCGCCGTCATAGTCGTTCGTCATGCGATAGATGTAGCCGGTGATTTGGTTTTTGTATCGACTCACCAGCTCGGCAAACGCATCCTCGTCACCTACCCGCGTCGCTTCCAATAACGCGTGGTCAGTGGTTCGGCTCGCAACCACCTCCGGCCGCAACGCGGCGGCGAAAGGGAGATTTTCTATGGTGGTAACAATGTCCATCAGGGCAGGTAGGCTCTTACACGCACTGACGAGCGTCCTTATTCTTGAGCGATATTCGCTGCGTATTCAGGCGGCCTCCGACTGGATTATACCCTGACCGACCACTGGCCGCAGTTCATACACGCCTGAGCGGCGGCAAGGTTCCGAAAGGATGGCCCCAGGCTTACGCTTCGAATTTAGCCGCAAAAAACTGAAGATTTTGCGCCGGCCAGGTATACAAAAGCGCGCCCAAACTTAAGCAGGGCGCGCAGCAGACCGACGACGAATGGAGTCTTGTTTTAAGCTTCAGGACTCTTAAACACGGAATCATCGATCTTGATTCCGAAAGTGACGGTCATGATCCGAGTCTCGATGGTGTCCCTGCCATTCTCAATCAGCACAGTTCGATATGGGACTAACGTGCTTTGAGCATATCTATAGTCGAAGAACTTGCGCACGAACTTAATTGGCGCGCCACCGGCAGAAGCAGGTTCCTCATACTCAAGCCAGAGAATGTGAAGACTCTTCGCGCTGATGTAATAGCGAGTGGATTGCTTGTCTTTGTCCACCAGATCCAACACGTGGAGATCAATGCCCTTCTGCTTTTCCTTGCCTACCAAAGTAAGCGTGGCACCGTTTTCTTTGTAGCGCAGCAGCGTGTCGATGCTGTGACGTTGCTGCGAGAGGAAAGTATTGGCCGCATCCTGCCGCGGAGTGAAAGCGGCGCCATTAATAATTCCCCACAGGCGTCCGCCACCGTAGATCAAAGAATACTCGAGGGTCGGCGCCTTCTGATCCAATCTGATCTTGTCTTTCTCCAGGCTCTCGCCGCGAACAAAGCGGCGTTCGTATGAAGCTTCTTCATTCCTGCCGTCTGTGCCATAGCGCACGATGCGCCCCCGCTCAATCCCATTGCGACGAATCTGCGACAAAATATTTCTTGAGCCGTAAACAAATATTGTCGATTCGGCTAGTTGTTCCGCCGTGAAAGTCTTTGGCTGATCGGCGGCAAACGCACCGGTGCGACTGGAAATAATTCCCAGCAAGAGGGCGAAGCAAACTAAGAGGGTTAGGACTAAACGACGCAAGTTACTCTCCTGAAAATGGGCTCCGAATCTTCAAATCAAAAGGCTGGCTGAATCAAGCGGGCGGATTGTACCACACGCTCATTTCGAAAACCGTTAGGGGAAACGCCTTGAATTGATGCTTTTTCCGCGTCATCGGGATGCCCATGGCCCTGAGAATTGAAGCCGCTGTTCGAGCGATGGCCGGCTGCGCCGTAAGCCCTGCGACGTGCAAAAAGCAGTTCAACATTCCTCAAATTGACAAGGCTTCCGCTTAAATCGTAGTCTCCATAGTTTTCCAAGAGACGCTAAAAACGTAAGTACGAAACTGATGTCAGTTCAGCGTGATTTGTGCACAAATAGGCTTTCGAGCAGGATGGAGTGATTATGAAGAAGGTTGGTATTTTGGTTGGGCGTGAGAAGACTTTTCCCGAAGCCCTCATCAAAAACATAAATGAACGCGGGAACGGCGAAGTGATTGCCGAATACCTCAAGCTGGGTGGAATCAAACACGATGCGCCGCCGGCTTACGATCTGGTGATCGATCGTATTTCCCATGAGGTTCCTTTTTATCGAGCGACGCTGAAGCGCATGTCGCTTGAGGGAACGATTATCGTCAACAATCCTTTCTGGTGGTCGGCTGATGACAAGTTTTTCAATTACTCGCTGGCGGCCAAGTTGGGAGTTGCAGTGCCTAGAACAGTGTTGCTGCCGCAGAAGGACTACATCAAAGGAATCGTTAGCGAGAGCCTGCGCAACCTCGAGTTTCCGCTCGACTGGGAGGCGATCATCGGCTACGTGGGTCTGCCCGCATTTCTCAAGCCGTTCGATGGCGGTGGTTGGAAGAATGTTTCGAAGGTTAACTCGCTCGAAGAGTTGTGGACAGAATACAATCAGACCGGAACGCTTTGCATGACCTTGCAGGCAGCGGTCGACTTTGAGCAGTTTGTGCGTTGCTATTGCGTGGGCCAGGAAGAAGTGATGATCATGGCCTACGATCCGCGCAAGCCGTATCTATCCGGCGAACAATACATCCACAATCCGGACTATCTATCGCCGCGACTGGCTGACCGTGTCAGAAAAGATGTGCGCACGCTTTGCACGGCCCTCGGCTACGATCTGAACACGGTCGAGTTTGCGATCAAGGACGGCATTCCTTATGCGATAGACTTCATGAACCCGGCGCCCGACGCCGAGCTTGCTTCAGTCGGCGAGTTCTACCACAACTGGATTACCAACGCGGTCACCGACCTAGTCTTTAAGCGACTTACTGAACAGCGCGAGCGGCCGCGTTATCGCTGGGACGCCTTGCTGAGTCCTGAACCGACCAGGACAGAGGCGGTGGCTTCGCGTAGCGAACAACAGTCACGAACAATTGTGCCCAATGCCGAAGCGAAGGCGGCAACCGCGGTTGGTGATGTTGGTGACACAACCGATACGCAGAAATCAAAAACAACGCTGCGCTCTGGAACAAGGAAGGACACAAGGAATTCAACCCGTTCGAAAACGACCTAAGTCGGGCTTTAGAAAAAAGTAGACGCGATTTGCATTGTGGGTCGACGAATACGGAACCGGGAGCGGTAGCGACCGGGTCGGACTTGCGAGGAACAACATCTCATTTAATGGGTCGCCGGCAACGCTAGCTTCCAATGACGGTGAACTCAACGCTACGCAGACCCGGTCGCTACCGCTCCCGGTTCTGTATTTGTCAGCCTACGAGCAGATAGAGTTGGGAAACGCCGAGGATTTCTAGTCGCAACTCGCATTGCAGGTTTAGTTTTTGTGCAAGGCTCCTAAGTCGGAAACTACTTGTAACAAAAAGGTAGAGCCAGGTCGGCTCTACCTTTTGCTTTTGCCTTCGTAATTATTTGCCCGACGATTAATCAACCAGGCGTGGCGTGCTGCGCCGGCCCAAAAGCCTGATGCCAAACAGACTCAGTATCCAGGCGAAGAGCGATGAACTAGCGAGGGACCAACAAACACCGGCAAAGGACGAATCAACGTAGGCAGCAACCAGGGCCACAAGAATGCTGGCATTCGTGACGCGGGCCGCAAGCCGTCTTAAACGCAATGAATGCTGCAACCAGTTGATGCGACGTAACTCGGAATTGAGATAATCATCGTCGTCGTTGAGTTGTGCATAGTAATCCGCTTCGCGCCGGGCATAGTCGATCAATGCCTTGTCTGAAGCTGCCATGCTGGCATCACGATACTGGTTGATCACGTGCGCGAGTTTTCCGTCTCGTAAAGCAAGGTTCGCAAGGCCAACGCGCGCCTTAAAGTTTCGCGGCTCCAGGTCTGCGGCTTTTTGCAGATTCCTGCGCGCCGCGTTCAGTTCTCCCCATTCAAGAAAGATCTCGCCAATCGAAGTCATTAACCCAGGTTGGGCGTCGGCACGTTGCGCCGCCAGCCGCAATGCAGCGCGTGATCGCAGCAACAGTTTCGCATCCCTGGCACTGCTAGCCTGCGAACGCAGCAAACGGGAAAACTCAAAGAGCAACCGGCCATCGCGCGGTAGCGCGGTTAGGGCCCGCCGAAAAGCCTCGCGCGCTTCCGCAAGCCGTCCCGCCATTCTTAGTTTATTGCCAAGTTGGCCCAACATGAGCGCGCGCTCCGCCTCCAAAGCGGGCGAAGAATCTGCTTCCGTAACTCCGTCGGTTGACGATCGCTTCTTGCCTCCAAGTTTGAAGTCCTGGGTTGCGCTTTCGAGCACATCGGCAGATGCGAGTTTTAACTCATTCACCTCGGCGTCCAACGCTTTTGGGTCAGACAGGTAATCGCGCAGCTCCGTAGTTCTCAAGTCCATCTTGTCGTGGTGAATCAACGGAAATAAGTGGCGCACCATGTTCCGATAGCTTTGTCCGCCGGAGGCAAAGGTGAACTGAACATGTCTGCCCACAATCTGCGTGCGATAACGATAACGGACCTTGCCTCCCTTCTTGAGAGTTCGCACGGCTTGTGTCTCAACTTTTTCAAACTGCTCGATGCGCAGGCTCTTTGGCCCAACACCCAACAGGCGCAGCAAAGCCGGAGCGAATCCCCGCCGCGACAACGTGCTCCCGTCAAACTCGATGCGATCGCGCCATGCGAGCAAGGGAATGACAAGCCAGGCCACGAGGATTGCCGCCAGCGCAAATATATCTCGCCCTGATCGCAGCAACTGCGCAGATACAAAGGTCAACACACTGGCAGCCGCGAGATAAGAACCGGGCGACACGCGCACGCTCGCCAGGCGCGAGGCCTTGCGCGGTCGTTCTCGTTGACCCGCAACTTCAGCGAGAGCGTTTAAACTTTCAATTTGATCGGCTTCGTTCATTTAGTGCTTTCAGTCGTAACGCAATCCACCGGCACTTCCAGCGAAAAAGTTCCATTGCTGCCGGGTTCAGTGTAGCGCAAGTCAGCAAACTGAACGAGCGTATGCATTGTACAATTTGGATCTGCTAACTGCGCCACCGGAAACCGCGCGAACCCCAAAAAGACTTGTGCGCGGTAATCAGCCGAAGCTTGCGCGACTGCCGGTGATGAAAACGCGTCGGGCTTCTGATAACGAACAATATTCGCGGGTCTAGCATCACCGGCGCCTAATGCCAATTCAAAACGATACGCTGAAGATTCTGTTTCCACGATGCACAGCCAGCGAAGTGGATTGGCAAGCGTGGGCATCGCCGCCAGCGCAACTGGGTGCTCGTTCGTAGCCTTTGTGATCTCTGAAGCCACTCTAGATAAGCGACGCAAAGCCAGCGCATGCACCGCAAATAAACTGCCGACGTAAAAGACTATTAGGACCAACGCAACGCGCGGTATTCTTGTTCCGCATCGTAGACCCGCCTGCCGCTTATAGAAAACTACAAGGAGAACGAGAGCAGATATCCAGAGAATACGCAGGGGCATCGCGTTCGCCAATCCACCGCGACCAGCGGGGCCGAAGAAAACCAGCAGGCTGGGAACCAGCGCGATGGCACACCACGTCACAATCCGGTTTTTCGTTTCTGAAGTTACCAGAAATGCGGCGCCACCCAGGATCAACCAAAAAACCGGATCCATGATGAAAACCAAATCGCCGTAGAACCAACGTGAGTTCCATGGCAGCAGCAACCGCACACCATAGTTGTTGGTCCAATCCAACAACGGATGACTTGCGGTAACAATGATGGAAGCTATCATCAGCCCGCGCAGACGAGTTGCCGGCTTGCGCTTTCGCAGGCGGGCGATCAGCCAGGCAACACCATGGAAGACGAGTGGCAGCGCCAACGCCAGTACAATGGTGCCAACGATTGAATGAGTAATGCCGCGATGATTCTGAAGATAGATCCAGCGTCCGCCGATGAGGGTCACAATGTCAGCGTCGGGTGAATTAGCCGCGAGCACACACAGCGTTGTGGCGCCTGGCGAGAGTTTCTCCAGGCCGGCTTTCGCGGCAGCGAGTCCAACCAGGGAATGAGTCAGGTTGTCCATTCGCCGCCGGCATTAGTTTTCACGATGGGAAAGGTCGAGCATTACGACAGAAACCACTAGAACGGAAGGTCTGCTGCAGGCGCTTCGGGAGTTAGTTTGGCATAACGATCCGGATCGAGCTTTTGCAATTTGTCACTTGCCTCTCGCGCCGCGCCAGATGGTGGCAGCGGCAAGCCGTCGCTGTCCTTTGCCTTGCGGGAAGGTTCGACGATATTGAACAACAAATCCGCTGCTTCCTTTTTCTTTCCCTGCTTCTCGTAGACGGAAGCCAAACGTAGATTCGCAGTTTCAGGAGTGATTACCGGGCTGTTCCTTTGCGCAAGCTGCATGTATAGCTGCGCCGCTTCGTCATACCTTGCGTCCGCCTCTTTTGCCTGGGCCAAAGCAAACGTGGCCAAAACTGAAACCTCAGGCACGCTGCTTTTGCTCATCTCCGTCAGTTCACTCAATCCCTTTTCGCGGTCACTGTAGAGCAGATTTGCTGCAATGAAATACTGCGCTTCAGAGCGGTAAGGGTCGCCATACTTGGCAGCGACTTTTTGAAACTCTTCAATTGCCTTTTCCGCCCGCTCTTGCTCGCTGCTAAAACTGGGCCCGCTCGGATTCAAAGTGGGATTATCACTTGCGGGGGAAACCGGGGTGCTGGAAATGGTGATGGCCCGGCCCAGGGCGCGTTGCGCTTCGTCAGTCTTCCGGTGACGCCAGTTGAACCAGAAGCCAGTTAGCGCCGCCAATACGGCTACGCCAATTATTCCGTAAACAATAGCCTTGCCCTTGCCCTCGAGCCGGTCGGTTACACGGTCAAAAATCTTGCCGGCCGTGTCGCGGAATTTATCGTGCTGCAATTCGCGCGCGCGTTTCTTTTTGTACTTTGCCACTTATTACTCTCTCGCAAGTTCGCATAGTGAACTGCGTTCTTTGGGGTGTATGATTCGAGAAACAGTAACTCTAGTGGGTGGTCAGAAAACTTGTCAAGCAGGCTGCTTGTGTAGTATTCGAAGCGCGAAAAACAAAACCAGCATCCAATTGACGGCGATGAGATCCGGAACGGGAACAAATGGTGAGCGAACGGTGTCTAACCGCTCGACTGTTCGTAAATGGGCAGGAACCAGCTCCTCCGATTCGGGCCCCAGGGGTAACGCGTGAGCTACGGAGAGCCAATAGCCCTCGGCGGGCAAATGGAACTGGAGCAGGTTGCGATCGCAGCCCCTGTCGGTTTGCGTTCATCAGCCGACCACGAGTTCATTGAAAGATTAAAGCGGGGAGAAGCGGCAGCGTTTGAAGATCTGGTCGCCGAACGCTCCGGCGAGATTTACGGTCTGTTGTTTCGCCTGACTGAGAACGGCGAGGAAGCCCGCGACCTGACGCAAGAGACTTTCCTGCGGGCTTTCCTGAACATCGATCGTTTTCGCGGTGAAGCGGATATTCGCACCTGGATCTATCGGATTGCCATCAATCAGGCGCGCAACCGGTCTCGCTGGTGGCGCAGACGCAGGCGCGATGCGACCGTGTCTTTGGATGCCACGCATGGCGAATCCAATCAAAGCCTTATCAGCACGCTCGCCGAACCGTCGCAGAATCCGGAACAGCAAACGCTGGCTCGCGAACGTGAAATGGCCCTTCGGTCCGCATTGCAACGCTTGGCTCTTGCTTATCGCGAAACCGTCATCCTGCGAGATATCGAAGGATTTACTTATGAAGAGATTGCCGCGACTCTGGGAATTAATGTCGGCACTGTGAAATCAAGACTGGCGCGCGGACGCCAGGAGTTACGAAAGAAGTTGGAAGGATCTTTGTAAATTCGCCAGTCGTCATTTGTTAGTAGTTAGTTGCATCGCGGTGTTCAATTGCAACTGACAACGGGCGACTGACAACTGGCAAACATTGGATGGCTGACCCGCCCCGGTTCACAAAACTCGGTGCCAAATGGGTCGAAGTGAGAAAGCGAATCTGAGGACAAAGTGGGTTTACGATCAAAGCGAATTTGAAACGTGGCCAGCAACACCCGTTACAGCATCGCCCAAATCGGAATTGCTTGACTCCGCAGGACGCCCAAGTTGCTTCTTTTTAGCAACAGCCGGGGCCGGCCGGCCATCCAGGTCATTGCCAATTTCCGATTTATTCGCTGTAAGATGAAAAAGTTGTTTCAATCGGCAATCGGCAATCGCAAATCGGAAATATCAGATATGAGCTGTCAGGAAACAAAAAGATCATTGTCGCAATACGTGGACGACGAACTCTCGTCAACGTTGCGCACAGCGCTTGAGACGCATATCGACTCCTGTCCGGTATGCCGTGCGGAGCTCGTTGAATTGCGCACCATAAGGAATAGCCTGCGCCAACTTGCGCGGCCGGCGCCGCCAATGTCGCTGCTCCCGGCAATAAACGATGCCTTGATGATCGAAGCCGCCGCTCGTCGACAGTCTCCCACGCCCACTTTTCGTGAACAGCTTATTAACTGGATCGAGCCGCGCCTGATGCCATATAGCGTTGGATCGCTCGCGTCAGTGATACTTTTCACCGCCATGCTCGTCGGCTTGCGTCCACATTTCATCGCGCTCCATGAGGCCGCACAACAAAACGGTCCTGTCCTCGTTATGGAAACAAGTACGCCCTACGATTTAACGCGGCCGGTCACGCCGGAAGACTTCTCTGCGCGGCGTGCGCCGTTTGCTGAACAATCACCGAGCCTCAATCCTGGCGGCGCCCTGGCGACATTGACTGGAAACTACGCACATCCGCACACGGGGCAATTTCAGGACGCCGATGACATGATTGTGGTGGCAGACGTTTTCAGCAATGGCGCGGCATCGTTGGCGGACGTGGTGCAGGCTCCGCGCGATCGGCAAATGCTGGCTGACTTCGAAGTCGCGTTGCGACAGAGCGCTGCTTTCGTGCCGGCCTCGTTGGATCGTCGCCCGGATACAATGCGGGTAGTCTTCACCGTGCAAAAGGTTGATGTCCGCGACCGAAGTTTTTAAGCTTCATTGCCGCGTAGCGGCGAAATGTCCATAGTTCTGAGTTGGATTTATCCGTTGTATGCGGAGCGAAGTGAAATGTTATTTCACTTCGCTCCGCATCATTTTTTGAGAACGTACGCGCCATAAACATCTCTTGCCTAACGGCACAAAACCCTGGTACATGATTGTCGCCCACTCTACTTAGCACCTGCTTGACGCACCGCACGGCGCATGTTAGTTTGCCGATTCATCCTGATTATTAGTTTTTCGAATGGAAATAGACTGATCAAATCAGTCTGAGGCTGGAGACATGACTGCTGTCGCTGAGATCAAACGCACGCCACTGAATGCTGTCCATCGCAGCATGGGCGGACGCATGGTCGATTTTGGCGGCTGGGACATGCCGGTGCAGTATCCGGCCGGAACCGTTGAAGAACACCTGCGCACCCGCCGAGCTGCCGGTTTGTTTGACGTTTCTCACATGGGCGAAATCGATGTGCGCGGCAATGATGCGATCTCCTTCGTAAACTCCATTACTTCGAATGATGTGTCTACACTAATTGATGGCCAGGCGCAGTACTCGGCCTTGACAACTCCCGACGGCACAGTCATTGACGATCTTCTCGTTTACCGGTTTGCCGCCGACCATTTGCTGCTGGTTGTTAATGCCGGCACTACCGAGAAAGATTGGGCCTGGATCAAGTCGCACCATAAAAATGAGGCGGTCCAACTAAAGAACGTCAGCGCTGACTATTGCCAGCTTGCGATACAGGGTCCGCGCGCGCTCGAAATCCTACAGCCGCTAACCAACCTTCAGTCATCAGAAATTAAGTATTACCACTTCGCCGCAGGAACCGTTGCTGGCGTCGAGGCGATTGTCTCGCGCACCGGATACACCGGCGAGGACGGCTTTGAAGTTTACGCTGCGGCAAACATGGCCGAGCGGCTTTGGCAAAAACTCCTGGACGCCGGGAATTTTGGATCAGACGACGGCGTGCTTCCCTGCGGGCTCGCCGCGCGCAATACATTGCGACTCGAAGCAGGCATGGCCCTCTATGGCCATGAGATCGACGACACCACCACGCTGCTTGAAGCAAACCTCGGTTGGATTTGTAAGTTGAACAAGGGCGACTTCATTGGCCGCAATCAATTGGCAAAGCAAAAGGAAGAAGGCGTGCGCCGCCGGCTGGTGGGTTTCGAAGTGAAAGAAAGAGGCATCGCGCGCGACGAACAGGATGTGCTCATCAATGGCGAACGCGTTGGCAAAGTTACATCCGGAAGCCCCGCTCCTTATTTGAAAAAGAATATCGGCATGGCTTATGTGCCAACTGAATTCGCAAACGAAGGCCAACCGATTCAGATCGACGTGCGCGGCAAGCTGGTCGGCGCCGAGATCGTTAAGACGCCGTTTTACAAACGGCAGAAACAGTAGTCAGTGTTACAGTTTTCAGTTCAGCAAACTCGAAACCTGAAACTCGAAACTTGAAACTCAGTTGCGGAGGACACAATGGCGAACGTTCCGGAAGACCTACACTACAGCAAGGACCACGAGTGGGTTCGAGTTGACGGCAATGTCGCAATCGTTGGAATCACTGACTACGCACAAGACTCCCTCGGCGATGTTGTTTATGTCGAGCTGCCCAAAGCCGGCGAACAGTTTGCCGCCAACGAATCGTTTGGCTCGGTCGAATCCGTGAAAGCGGTGTCCGAAGTCTTTTCGCCCGTCTCGGGGGAGATTGTTGAAATCAACGACTCGCTAACAGACGCACCTGAAAAGGTAAACACGGATCCTTATGGCGACGGCTGGATGATCCGCGTGAAGATGTCCGCGCCAGGCGAAGTGGATAGTCTCCTCACGGCCGCCGAATATGAAGATTTTACGAAGGGTGAGACGGAGTAAAATTGCGTTACATACCCAACTCGCCTGAAGAGCGGGCTGAAATGCTGCAGCACGTCGGTCTCAACTCGGCTGACGAACTATTTGATTCCATCCCCAGGGGGCTACGCTTATCCCGAAATCTGAATACACCAGCCGCGCTTTCCGAGATCGAGTTGCTGGCCGGGTTTGACCAACTCGCTGAACTAAATCGCGCGGCAAAGCGGACAAGTTTTCTCGGCGCCGGCGCTTATCAGCATTACATCCCCACGGTAGTCGATCACATCATTTCGCGTTCTGAATTTTTCACCGCCTACACGCCTTATCAACCGGAAATTTCGCAAGGCACGCTTCAGGCAATCTTCGAATTTCAGACGCTCGTGTGCCAACTCACCGGTTTGGAAGTAGCAAACGCTTCAATGTACGACGGATCGACGGCGCTGGCAGAAGCAGTGCTGATGGCGGAACGCGTGACGAAGCGAACGAAGGTCATTGCCTGCGGCGCTATTCATCCAGAGTATCTCGACGTCGTCACCACTTATGTGCAGCATGCCGGCATCGAGCTGGTTCGCGGGGAGTTCGATGCAGCAACCGGGCAGACATCTGACGTGGCGGGGCCGATCGACGACAAGACGGCCGCGCTGGTGGTGCAGTCGCCAAACTTCTTTGGCTGCATCGAGGACGTCGCGGCGCTGGCAGAACGCGCGCATGCAGCCGGCGCTTTGTTGATTGTGGCAGTTACCGAAGCTATTTCGCTGGGCCTGCTCAAGTCGCCCGGCGCATGTGGCGCGGACATTGTCGTTGCTGAAGGCCAGTCGTTCGGCGTGCCGCTGTCGTTTGGTGGTCCATACGTCGGATTGTTTGCAACGCGCGAAAAGTACGCGCGCCAGATTCCCGGCCGTTTGGTCGGCGAGGGATACGACAAACAAGGACGCCGCGGTTTTGTTCTGACGCTTGCCACGCGCGAACAACACATTCGTCGCGAAAAAGCCACTTCAAATATTTGTACTAACGAAGGACTGATCGCGCTGGCAGCAACGGTGTACCTGGAAACGATGGGACGGCGCGGGCTTCAGGAAGTGGCGCAGCAGTGTGTACAGAAAACCGCATATGCCGCCAAACAAATCGCAGCGCTTGAAGGTTTCTCGATTCCCTTCACCGGGCCGGGCTTTAATGAGTTTGTGGTGCGCGCGCCGGTGGCAGCAAAAGAATTACTTGCGCGGTTGGCGGCGGAAAGA
>DATNOG010000195.1:0-5087 GCA_035601415.1 Pyrinomonadaceae bacterium
TGATGAACTGAACCAGCGTGATGATTTGCGCGAGCGCGCTTCGTATTATTTGCTGGCGCGATTTATTCAGGGCGAGGTCTTCCACGTCGATTCAATTGTTAACAACGGTCGCG
Source organism: Pyrinomonadaceae bacterium (assembly GCA_035601415.1). Classification (GTDB taxonomy): domain Bacteria; phylum Acidobacteriota; class Blastocatellia; order Pyrinomonadales; family Pyrinomonadaceae; genus PSRF01. The sequence goes on from DATNOG010000195.1 coordinate 114, forward strand.
TCGTATTCGCGGGCGCGAATCGCTACGGGCGCCCGCCGTTGGAAGTGGCGCATCTCGGCGGCGCATACATTTCTCGAACCATCGCACACGGCTCGGCTGATGAAAAGAAATTGTTCGAGATCAACCGCAAGCTTATTGAAGGACTTGGGCTGGAACGTGGAGCCGCGCACGCTGAGTTCATCAAGAGCGATGCCGACGGGCTTTTCTATTTTCTGGAAGTAGCCGCGCGCGTTGGCGGCGCTTACATCGCCGAAGTGCTCGAGGCCGCCACCGGTCTAAACCTTTGGCGCGAGTGGGCGAAGATTGAAGTCGCCGATGCGACGGCGCAAAGCAGACGGCAGGAGCAGGCGGCACGAGCAGAGCAGAAGCCCGAGCTTCAGGAAGGGCCCGGTCCAACCAAACTTAAGCAGTTGCGAAAAGAATACGCCGGCATCGTGCTATCGCTCGCCAAGCAGGAACATCCCGACACCTCTGCTTATGACGATCCCGAGATTGTCTATCGTGCGAAGAAGCGTCATCATGCCGGATTGATAGTGCGTGCAAAGAAACTGGAACGTGTTGAGGAATTGCTTACTAACTACGCAATGCGCTTTGCAGAGGATTTTGTCGCCGTGGTCGCGCCACTCGAGAAAGCAGAGTAATCAAAAGTGTGGCTGCGCAATAAAAGAGGCGGGCAGTGCCCCGCCTCTAAATCACACTATCGAATTTCTTATCCGCGAACATCCGCGTTCATTCGCGGCTAGCTTTCTTCCTCACTTCAAATGCTTATCAAACCAGTCAAGTACAGTGTGATACCAGAACGCCGAATTCTGCGGTTTCAGAATCCAATGTCCTTCGTCGGGAAACAAAACTAATTTTGATTCCACTCCTTGTCGCTGTAACGCCGTGTAGAGTTCCAAACTCTGCGTATAGGGAACGCGGAAATCGAGCTCGCCGGCAGTGACCAGTGTCGGTGTTCTGAAGTTGCGCACAAACATGTTAGGTGACCAACGCGCATACATCGCCGGGTTGGACCAGGGTGTGCCTTTGAATTCCCACTCCGGAAACCAGAGCTCTTCGGTGGCACCGTACATGCTGGTCAGGTTGTAAACACCGGCATGCGAAACCAATGTCTTGAAACGAAAACGCGGATCATTGTTATGGCCGAGAATCCAATCGATCATGTATCCGCCATAGCTCGCGCCGGCGGCGCCAATGCGCGTCCGATCAATAAATGAATTGCGACGCAGGACATCAGCGACACCATTCATAATGTCGACGTAGGGCTTGCCGCCCCAGTCGCCGCTGATTTCGTTTGTGAACTGCTGCCCATAGCCGGTTGAGCCGCGCGGGTTAGGCTCAAACACCACGTAACCGTCGTTTGCAAAGACTTGCGGATTCCAGCGATAGCCCCAGTTGTTGTTGAAAGCGCTTTGTGGCCCACCGTGAATGATGACGATCAGCGGATACTTCTTGTTGGGATCGAAATCAACCGGCTTGATTACAAAGCCCTGAATCTTTTTACCCAGGGCGCCGATCCATTCCATTTCTTCAGCCGGCTTGAGGTTCGCCTTCGCCATCAGTTCGCTGTTGATGCGAGTTAAGGCAATAACGCTTCCGGCATTTCCACGGAAGATTTCGGCGGGTCCCGCCAGGGTGCTGCTCACGAACACGAAGGTGTTGTCGGGAGCAACTTGCAAGTTGCTCGCGAAAACATTGCCGGCGACTTTTTGCTGTTGTCTGCCGCTGACGGCAACTTTGTAGACATTTTCATAACCGCGATCGCCGGCCGTGAAATAGATCGTGTTGCCGTCGGGCGAGAGCGTAACTTCGTCAACACTTTGATCGAAGCCGCGCAGCAGCTCGGCGCTTGTTCCCGCAGCGCGGTTGTAAGCCATCAGCCGCCAGCGATCAGCTTCAAAACCCGCGGTTGCTTGTGAACGATAAATAATGTACTTGCCGTCGGGCGTGTAGACCGGCGTATCTTCGTAACCGTGATTCCTGCTGGTGATGTTGCGCGCTGGGCCACCCGCTGTTGGCACGATATAGATGTCACTATTGGTTGAGATTGCTTCGACCTTGTCGGGATTGTGCAGGTAAGCGAGTTCTTTCGAATCGGGCGAGAAGGAATAATCAACATCGCCCGCTACTGCGTACGGCGGCGAATCGAAATCGCCGGGAGTCAGATCGCGCGCCACGCCGCCTTTGCTCGCCACTAAAAACACATGCGTGCGTTTCTGATCGCGCCACTCAACCCAGTGCCGAAACAGCAAACGGTCGGTGACGTGCGCTTTGACTTTGCTTTTTGCTGCCGCCTCATCTTTCGCGCGGTTGCAATCGTCAGTCGCGCATTCCGGGTAAACATCGGAGACGAAAGCGAGCCAGTGGCCATCCGGCGACCATACCGGACCACCGGCTCCGGTAGAAATTTTCGTTATTTGTTCTTTGTTGCTTCCGTCTGGTTCCATCACCCAGAGCTGATCGCCGTTCACATAGGCAAGCTTCTTCCCGTCCGGCGACCAGCGCGGCGAACTGGCAGAACCAGCGCCGCTGGTTAGTTGCTTCATATCGCCACCGGCACTCGACATGATATAGATTTGCGTCACGGTGCGGTTCGCATCAAAGTTAACGTCGCCGATAGTGAAGGCGACGCGTTTTCCGTCCGGAGAAACCTGCGGGTCGCCAACACGTCGAATCTTCAACAGGTCTTCAACTGAGTAGCGAGCGCTCTGTTGTGCGCTGGCGAACGATGCGAACAAGATGAAAGACAGTCCGATTGCAACGAGGAAGCGTTTCATAGTTACCCTCTTCAGAGTTTTTCGCTGGTTTTTGGGATAGCGGTAATATTATGTCACTAGTGGCAGCAGCGTGCACGTTTTCACGGCCCGCCGCGCTGGTGGACATCTTCGAACTAAACCTCTGCATGTTAGCGTTGCACAAAGACAAATCCTGCAATGCGAAATGCGGCCAGATAATGTCAACGTGCGCAACTCTAGCTTGTCGTGGGTCAACGAATACAGAACCGGGAGCGGTAGCGACCGGGTCCGCCACTCAATATAGTGGTAAGTAATAAGGAGCTTTTGCAAAATAATTCAATGAGTGTTGTGTCCGCGACCCGGTCGCTACCGCTCCCGGTTCTGTATTCGTTGACCCACAATGTAAATAAACTCCGGTAGGCTCCAGCAGAACACTGAGATTGCACAGAGAAGAAAATCTGAAGCGACTCAACTTGTCGCCACAATCCAATTAATGGTTCGCAGAATCATACTCGCCGTACTCCGCTTCGCCTTGCGCGTTTATTTTCGCCGCATCGAAATAATTGGGTTGGAACACGTCCCGCTCAAGTCGCCCGTCATCTTCGTTCTTAATCATCCCAACGCCCTGGTCGATCCTGTCTTTCTTTTCTGTCTGGCGCCGCGCCGCGTTTCGTTTCTCGCAAAAGCGCCGCTGTTTCGCATGCCGGTGCTCGGGTTTTTCATACGCGCGCTTGACTCGCTGCCGGTTTATCGTCGCAAGGATGAAGGCGAAGACGTTTCACGCAACGAAGAAACTTTTGTGGCTGCGCGAAAGCTATTGGCTGGAGGCGGCACGATCGGAATTTGTCCGGAAGGCGTTTCACATAACGAGCGCCGGCTACTGCCAATCAAGACAGGCGCAGCCAGGATCGCGCTGGGCGCTGTCGCTACCGGCGAGGTTGCCGATCTTAAGATCGTTCCGGCCGGCCTTTATTACACGTCGAAGACGCAGTTTCGCAGCGGCGTCTTGCTTTACTTCGGAAAGCCTATTGACGTGCCTCCGGTTTCGCTGGAAGAGAACGGAAATCTTCCGCGCGCGGCGGTGCGCTTGCTTTCCGACCGAATCGAATGCGTCCTGCGCAACGTGATACTCAATGCCGAACAGGAGGAAGCGCTGCAAACGATCACGCGCGCCGAGAAAATCTTTTCGGCGGAAGCGGATGATGATGAAGCGCGAGAAAGCCTGGCCCAGGAGCTGCAACTTCAGCAACGATTCATAAAGGCCTACACAGTCTTGCGCCAGCAGGCGCCTGAGCGTTTGCGCCGGCTTGAGTTGCGCATGAGCCGCTTTGAACAGGAACTAATCCAGGCCGGTGTCGATCCGGATGATTTCTCGCCGCCGCCATCACCCGCCGCGGTGTTGCTGCACATTCTGATTCGCATCGGCGTATTTGCGATCCTGATCTTGCCGGCGACAGTCGGAGTGGTGGTCCACTATCCGGCTTACCAGCTGGGGCGGTATCTGGCGACACGGTTTTCTCGAGACGAGGAAGACGTCGTTTCCACCGTCAAGATTATTTCCGGGATGTTATTTTTGCCGTTGACTTGGGTGCTGTTGGCGGCGCTCGTCTACAAATTGCTGAATTTCGAAGTGGCGCTGGCGACGCTTTTCCTAATGCCGCTGCTGGGTTACTTGGCAGTGCGATTCTTTGAGGAGTTTGACAAGTCGATAGGCGGTTTGCGCGCCCTCGCATTCTTCTTGATGCGCCGAAGATTTTTTGTCCGTTTACTTGCCGAACGCAAGGCTATTCACAGAGAAATCCTGGCTTTGGGTGAAGAAACTGCAGTCGCCAGCCAGTAAATAGTTAGTCGTTGAAATGAGAGCGAGGGAAGTGGGGGAGTCTAACCCAGTTGCAATTTATTTCTTGCGCGCTTTTGCTCCGGCTGAGCTCCTTGAACCTTTTGCGGCCGCACGCCGCTTGCCGCCTGAGGCCCTGACAGATCGGCCTTTGCGACCTTCGCTCTGAATCCTGCCGGCCTTCATTAGGCTCTCGTAACTGCCACGCACTACGTTTCGCGCTACTCTCAGTGAGTTTGCCAGCTCACGTTCACTCGGAAGATAACTGCCTACAGTCATCGCCCCTGATTCGATAAGGCTTGTGAGTTGGTCCGTGATCTGTTTGGTCATCGACTCAGGACGCTTGCGGTTGACACGAATAGTTGTTTTCACTATTGACTCCTCCTCCACTCGATCGATTGT
>DATNOG010000196.1:0-4050 GCA_035601415.1 Pyrinomonadaceae bacterium
ATCAACTACCGCATCGAGCGGTTGTTTCGCGAGCGTCGCATCGAGATTCCCTATCCCACGCAGGAATTTCTGCTGCGACGTGTCGATGAATCGACGGTCAAATCAAGTCTGGATCCGGAACACACGCCGGCTTTGGAAGACTATAGAACGTTGCCCCGCCAGCCAGGCGAAAAGCTTCCCGAATGAAAACCAGGCTTCGGTTGCACTGAGCAATTGGAGAAGAGTAGGCTAAACTCGCTGAGTGACTGTTCATTCAGTCACAAAAGTAAACAGCAAACAGAAAACAGCAAAACAGCGAACAGCGGCAAATAAGTAGTCAGTTAACGAAGATGCGTTCAGCCCGAACACTTAATTCGGATCGGCCGGTAATTGCCGACAAGCGCAGCGCGATCCTGCGCGCAGCGATTCGCGTGTTTGCCGGCAACGGTTATTTCAATTCCAAAGTTGCCGACATCGCGCGCGAGGCAGGCGTGGCCGACGGCACGGTCTATCTTTACTTCAAGAGCAAAGAAGAAATCCTCCACTCAATATTCGATCGCAACATGGAAGAGGCAATAGCCGATGGGCGCACCCGGCTGGAGGGAATAGCCGACCCGGGTGAGAGATTGCGACGCATTGCCCACATGCATCTGGATCGACTTGGCGCCGATCGCGATCTCGCGGTGGTGTTTCAGGTAGAGCTGCGCGGCTCTACAAAGTTCATGGAAGAGTTTTCAGCCGCCGGCTTTGCTGAATACCTGCGCCTCATCCGTTCAACTTTCGAAGAGGGCCAAAGCGCCGGCGTGTTTCGCAAGGAACTGAACGCAAAAGTTGTTGCAAAAATTCTTTTCGGCGCACTCGACGAGATGGCCACCAATTGGATCCTTTCCAAGCGCCGCTACAAGCTGGCGCCAATGGCCGATCAAGTGCTCGACATCTTCCTGAACGGAGTCTCGGCGCAGTGAACCAAATCACTCAGCTTCAACCGGAATCGCAAGCGCGAGTGATCAAGGCCGCGGCCACGACGGCGGACGAACCCACCACGTTAACCGAAGTCTTTGAGTACGTTGCCCGCGTACACACTCGACCGGACACGCTGAACTACAAACACGATGGTCGCTGGATTTCGATCTCGTCGGCTGACCTGCTCCAGCGGGCGCGCTGGATCGCAGCGGGCCTCTATTCGCTTGGCATAAGACGCGGTGAGCGCGTAGCCATTCTTTCCGAGAGCCGGCCCGAATGGACCTTGACAGATGCGGGGTGCATTTTCCTGGGCGCGATCGACGTTCCTATCTATCCCACCTTGACGCCGGCGCAGGTGCAGTACATTTTGAAAGATTCGGGCGCGCGCGTGCTGCTGCTTGCAAACGAAACAAAGTTGCGCGAAATCGAGTCGATACTTTCAAACTGCCCTGCCGTAGAACACCTGATCGTGTTTGAAAAAGATTTCGTCGCCAACTCTGCCGCCCTTTCACTCGGACAACTCGAAGCCAGAGGCCAGGCGTTTGCGCGCCAGCAGCGCGAGCTGCTGCGCGAGCTGGAGCTACAAGCGAAGCCGGATGACCTGGCGACGATCATTTACACCTCCGGCACCACCGGTGAACCGAAAGGCGTCATGCTCACGCACGGGAATCTGGTTTCGAATCTGGTGGACTCGTCGGGGCACTTCTCATTCGGTGTCGATGACACCGCGCTGTCGGTGCTGCCGTTGTCGCATATTTTCGAGCGCGAGGCGATGTACATGTGCTTGTATCGCGGCATGGCCGTTTACTTTGCCGAGTCGCTCGATACGATTGGCCCAAATCTTCGTGAAGTGCATCCCACGATTTTGGTTGGCGTGCCGCGCATCTTCGAAAAAATCTATGCTCGCATCAGACAACGTGCAGCCGAGCAAGGCCGCGCGAGTGTGCTGGTGCTTAACTGGGCGGTAAGCGTTGCGAAGAATTACGCGCGCCACGCGCTGGAAAAAAGGCGGGTGCCGCTGGGACTCGGTTTGCAACACAAGCTGGCCACTTCGTTAATGTTTTCCAAGTGGAAGCTGGCACTCGGCGGTCGCATTCGTTTACTTGTTTCCGGCGGGGCGGCGCTGCCCGAGGAGTTGGCATTGATTTACATCGGAGCCGGCATTCCGATTATTCAGGGATACGGGTTAACTGAAACCTCGCCGGTGATCACGGCTTCTACCGAAGAGGAAAATCGCGTGGGCACAGTTGGCACACCGATCAGAAACGTGCAGGTGCGCATTGCGCCCGACGGCGAGATCGAAACGCGTGGGCCAAACGTGATGCGCGGGTATTACAACAAGCCGGAAGAAACCCGCGCCGTGTTCACTGCGGATGGCTGGTTCAAGACTGGCGATATTGGCACGATCGATACCGACGGATTTCTGCGCATCACCGATCGCAAGAAAGAACTGTTGAAGACGTCGGGAGGAAAATACATCGCGCCGCAACCCATTGAGCAACTGATCAAAGGCTCGCCTTTTGTGAATCAGGTTGTATTGATCGGCAACGGACGCAGGTTTCCGGCAGCCCTGATCGTGCCTGACTGGGAACGCGTCGAATCATATGCGCAGCTCAAGGGAATTGAGACCCACGACCGCGCTCAGCTTTGCAAACATCCGCGCATTATCGATCTATTTGAGCGGCAAGTGGCGGGGCTCACTTCCGAGCTCGCTCAGTTTGAAAAAGTAAAGAAGATTGGCTTGCTGGAAAAAGAGTTGACGATCGAAGGCGGCGAACTGACGCCTACGTTGAAAGTAAAACGTCGCGTTGTCGATGAAAAATATCGCGACGTGATCGATGCGCTTTACGCCGGCGCGGAACGTTTATCGCCCGAATCCTGACGGCAGTTTCGTATCAGCGGGTTTATGATTTTTGAAATAATCTAGGATCTGTTCGGCGGCTGCTTTCGCCGCCTGGTTCAACCGGTAGTTGCCATAAACGCCTGAACTGTTGGGACGCGGGATGCCTTTGTTTTGATAAGCGCGCGCATACGTACGCCCCGAAGCCACTAGCCGCGCGTCACCCGGCGCGAACACCCAATATTCAACGATGGCATCGTTTGCACTTTCGCTGCGGGCAGCCGGGTTCATTGTATCGAGGCGAAGTTGCAGGTAAACAAGGTAACCGGCTTTTTCGGCTTTTGCATTCTTCACCGCGTCGCCGCGCGTCATGTTGCCGGCATCGTTCACCTTCAGCGAAACATCCTGGCTGAGTCGCTCGATAACGGCGTGGAGGGCGTCGGTGTAAAAGTACAAAGGCAGATTCGCAAAAGCGCCACTGTCGTCCATGCCGACCGTCAAGGTTAGTGCCGGTTTAAGTTGCGGTGTCGGCTTGGCAGTCGCACTAGCAGGTTCAGGCTCGACGATGATGGCCGCGGCTGGCTTGCGCGGGCGACGCCCTGACTGGCCCAACGAAACTGCGGCGCAGCTCAAAAGAAAACTTGGGAGCAGCAACGAGATCCAAAGCCGCGAAACTGCTGCTGTGTGTGACATGAGATTTTACGTCGCGGGAAGAGCATTCGTTATTCTAGCACTGGCGTGAGAGATCCAAATAGCGGATTTGTTTACACTGCGCAAGGTTAGTTTTAGAAATCAGAAATTTGAAGCAGAGAAGTTTGACTTCACTCGTTATTACAGCAGTACGCGATCAGGCCCGCGCGATTCGCTCCTTTGATTTGATGCCCGAGGGAATGAGCGAACAGCACGGCGTCAGTTTTGCGCCTGGCCAGGTTGCAGTGCTGTCTGTCGGTGATGAGGCGCCCGCTTATTTTGCATTTGCCAGCGCGCCAGAAGATAGGGAATTGGAAGTGTTGGTGAAACGGAAAGAAGGCGCGAGCGACTTGATATTCGAGATGCAGCGCGGCCAGAAGCTGGAACTGCTGGAAGTCGCCGGGCACGGGTTTGATCTTGACGCTCAAAAAGGCAACGACCTCGTCTTTGTCGCCATGGGTACTGGCGTGGCGCCGCTGCGGTCAGCGCTGCGGCATGTGTTAAATCGAAAAAAGGAATTTGGACAACTGGTAGTCCTTTACGGCGCCCGTACACCTGACGACTTTTGTTATAGCGAG